>JBBALS010000504.1:0-1605 GCA_040402915.1 Flavobacteriales bacterium | reverse complement strand
GTTCCCCAAATTTGTGCGCGATAACAAGGTTAGATTGTTGATTGTTTCCTTTTTCCAATCCGTTTTTAAAACCCGAATGAGCAAGTTCATTCATCAGAAATTCAGAATTTTCCTGCGATATATAGGTTGCATAGAAAAGTGCTTTGAAGAATCGCACATATTGATGGATAGTAATCTGGTAATTGGCATCTTGCGGGATAGGTATTCCTAAATCGTTGTAGGTTTTGCGAAGGGCATCTATGCCACAAGTTTTGTTGAGTAAAGAAGTTGCATGATTGTCAGAATGTCGAAGCATGCGTCCTAGCAATTCTTTAACACCATATGACTCTCCGATCTGCAACGTTTCATCCGAAAGCGTTTGTTTAAATTGCAGTTTATCGGCCATTGTGAATTTTACTCGTTGATTGATAAGATTAGGATTTTGTTCAGCGAGTTTCATTACCGTCATGCTAGTGGCAATTTTCATCAGACTGCCCGGTGTAAAAAGTTGTTCAGTATTAATTCCGAACCATTCAAGAGATGAAAAGTCAAAGAAGTAAACTGAAGCATCGTCCATAGCACCTCGTGACTTATATTCATTTAATACCGAAGTTATGGATGATTTTAGCGATGAATATGCAGTCGCTTCTTCTGCTAGAGCGTTGAACAAGATCGGATAGACAAGTCGTCCATCTGAAAGTGAATGCCGATGCTGAGGCCGATTGACCTGTTGATTTGAACTACCATCTGAAGTATCAATGGTTTTGGGGACGGGATCGCGTTTGTACCCGAATATGTCGAAGCAATCGATCAGTAAAATAAAGATCCCCATAATGGGAATGATTACAATCATAGGAATTTTAATTCCGACGATTTTGCGGAGGTAGATTTTTTTGAACATGATGGTAGCACAATCCATTGTTCAAATGAATTGCGGTAGATTTGGTAGATTTGATGTTAAAACAAATTTTATTTGATTTTGTTTACATTTCTAACCAATAACATCAAAATTCTGTCATTAATGGAAATTTAACATTAGACTTGCTACTCTAGCAAACTAGCGATTTTCAAATAATAAATTCTAAATTTAATATACCAACATCAATTGATTATTAATATCAGTTTAATATTTTAACTTTTGATGTCTTATTTCAAGATTAATTTAAAGTTCAGTTTGTGTAAATAATGATTAGTGAATTGATTTCAGATAGAATAGGAGAGTGGATTTTCTGATAAATCGCCATAGCAGTAACATCACGCCCTCATATTCCAATAAAGAAAAAGGGCTTTCCAAACATGGATTTCTGTCACAAGTTTATAACCAATTCTTGATTTAGAATTTGGTCAAATGCATGAGGCTGCTCGATGATTTGCTAGAAATGGAGCAGTAATTTAAATTTGGAATTGCTTTCTACAATGCGGAAGTTAATGTCGTAGAAATCTGTCCGATAAACTGTTCCAAATCTACACGGCTTTTCCCCTTAGTCATAACGCCAATAAGGTAAGCTCCGCCGTTTTTATAGACAATTCCTACATCGTGAAGTTCGAATGTTCCATTGTAATCGCGTTCGCCAAATTTGTGCGCGATAACAAGGTTAGATTGTTGATTGTTTCCTTTTTCAAGTC
>JBBALS010000503.1:0-1608 GCA_040402915.1 Flavobacteriales bacterium | reverse complement strand
ACAAGCCGATTGAATTCGAATAGCTGAAGATTATGATCCGGGAAAAAAATCCCCATAAAGCGGTTCCAATCTGCATCTCCCGAAAAGTCATTGGTTTCCTTGGCAAGTTCTTGAGAAAGTAATACAGATGAAGCCGAACGATGATGACCATCAGCAACGTAAACTCGTTCAATTTTTTCGAAAGAAATACGAATCAATTCTATATGACTAGGATTTGAAATTTCCCAAAGAAGATGCTCCTTGGAATCGAAATTAAAAGATGCATAAGCCGGTTCAAGCGTTAGCATGTTTACAAGCTCATCTATATCGGCTCGATGAGGATAGGTAAACATCACAGGCTCTGCATTTATTCCTACAACACGCAAATAATCCTTGAGTTTTTCTTCTTTGGGAGCAAGCGTCTGTTCGTGAATTTTAATGACACCATTGTGATAATCCTCACTCGCAATGGTTGCGATAATGCCCGTATAGGTAAAGTCCGATTTAATTTGTCGGTATATATAATAACGCTTATTACTTGCCTGAGTTAAAATTTTATTCTCCAGAAACTGCTCAAACTTTTGACGGCTTTTTTGCTGTGCTTCAGGGTTATCGGGCTTAGTGCTTTGACCGTTGGCTAATTCGGGCTTGATGATATTTAAAAATGAAGCTGGATTATGATTAACAATTTCCTCGACTTCTGATTTTGAATATTTATCGTAAGGCTTTGAAATAACACGTTCGGTGAAATCGGGTGAAGGGAGAATTCCTTTAAAAGGGAAAAGCTTAGCCATCAGTTCGAGTTCGAGAAAAATTGAATGATATTATCAGCCATTTCCTTTCCAATTCGTTCTTGCGCTTCTTGTGTAGCGGCACCAATATGCGGTGTAACAGATATTCCGGTATGTTTCAACAAATCGACGCGCGGCTTAGGTTCGTTTTCAAAAACATCCAAACCTGCAAAAGCAACATGTCCATTATTTAGAAATTCCAACAATTGATCTTCGTCAATAACACCACCACGAGCGGCATTCACTAAACCAACACCTTTCTTCATTTGCATTAGTTCATCTTTTCCAATAACTGCTTTCCCGTTTATTTTTCCAGGAACATGGATACTTAGAAAGTCACTTTTTTGCAAGACTTCAGCCATCGAACATGTTTGAATAACAACCGGAATATGCTGACCGGTTTGAGCAATGTGAAGTTGAATTGTCGCTTCAGGAATGAAAGGATCGAAAGCAACTACATGCATTCCTAGTCCAAGCGCCATTCGAGCAACAGCCTGCCCTATTCTACCAAAACCTATTATACCAATAGTTTTACCGTTTAACTCGGTTCCTGCTCCATACTTTTTCTTCAAATTCGCAAATTCCGTTTCCCCTTGAATGCGCATTAAATAATTGGAATCTTGCAAAAAACGAACGCCAGAAAACAAATGGGCAAATACCAACTCAGCAACCGATTGCGAGGAGGACGCTGGAGTATTTACAACCTGCATTCCCTTTTCACGGGCATAGGCAACATCGATGTTATCCATTCCTACCCCTGCTCTACCAATGAGTTTGAGGTTGGGGCAATTGTCAATGATGTCTTTACGAACAAGCGTTGCACTTCGAACTAAAAGCA
>JBBALS010000502.1:0-1609 GCA_040402915.1 Flavobacteriales bacterium | reverse complement strand
CTTTTAACAATGAAAGATGACAGTATTGACGGTATTTACGACACGCTTAAACAAACAGCAAAAATTTCTCAAAGTGCTGGTGGTATTGGTTTAGCAATTCACAATGTAAGAGCAACGGGTAGCTATATTGGCGGCACAAACGGAACGAGCAATGGCATAGTTCCAATGCTTCGTGTTTTTAATGACACTGCTCGATATGTTGATCAGGGTGGTGGAAAACGTAAAGGTGCATTTGCCATTTACTTAGAGCCATGGCATGCTGATGTATTTGAATTTTTAGATTTAAGAAAAAATCATGGTAAGGAGGAAAATAGGGCTAGAGATTTATTTTTTGCTTTATGGATTTGCGATTTATTTATGAAACGGGTAGAAGCAAATGGAGAATGGACTTTATTTTGTCCAAATGAAGCGCCGGGTTTAAGTGATTGTTGGGGAGAAGAATTTGAGATACTTTACACAAAATATGAAGCAGAAGGCAAAGGAAGAAAAAAAGTGAAAGCACAGGATTTGTGGTTTGCTATTTTACAATCGCAAATTGAAACAGGCACACCTTATATGCTTTACAAAGATGCTGCTAATGGTAAAAGCAACCAGCAAAATTTGGGTACCATCAAGAGCAGTAATCTCTGTACTGAAATAATGGAATTCACTAGCCCTGATGAAGTTGCAGTTTGTAATTTAGCCTCATTGGCGTTGCCACGATTTGTAATTGATGGGAAATTTGACCAACAAAAATTATATGAAGTAACCTATCAGGCGACTAAAAATCTTAATAAAATAATTGATAACAATTATTACCCAGTGGAAGAAGCAAGAACATCGAATATGAAGCACCGACCGATTGGTTTAGGTGTGCAGGGTTTAGCTGATGTGTTTATTTTGTTGCGTTTGCCATTTGAAAGTGAGTTAGCAAGAATACTGAATAAAAATATTTTTGAAACAATCTACTTTGCAGCTATGACCGCTAGTAAAGATTTGGCAAAAGAACAAGGGGCATATCAAACTTTTGCAGGTTCGCCAGTATCGAAAGGTATTTTTCAATTTGATATGTGGGGTATTATACCAACAGACCTATGGGATTGGGCTTCACTAAAAGAAGAAGTCAAACAATTTGGCGTAAGAAACTCTTTATTAGTCGCCCCAATGCCAACTGCATCAACATCGCAGATTTTTGGCAATAACGAATGTTTTGAACCATACACCAGTAACATCTACACAAGAAGGGTTTTAAGTGGTGAGTTTATAATTGTAAACAAGCATCTTTTAAAAGACCTGGTGAATCTGGGCTTGTGGAATAATAGCATGAAAAATAGAATCATAGCTGCTAACGGTTCTATTCAAAACATTGAAGAAATACCATCCGACATAAAAGAATTATATAAAACAGTTTGGGAAATAAAACAACGAAATATTATTGATATGGCTGCAGACAGAGGGGCATACATTTGTCAATCACAATCGTTGAATTTATTTGTAGATAATCCCAACGCATCCAAACTCACATCTATGCACTTTTACGCATGGAAGAAAGGTTTAAAAACTGGTATGTATTATTTAAGGACACAAGCCGCCACACAAGCAGTTCAGTTTACAGTAGAGAAGCAAGGCA
>JBBALS010000501.1:0-1612 GCA_040402915.1 Flavobacteriales bacterium | reverse complement strand
GGAAAGCCATATACGTACAAGATGATTATTGCTTAAAATACTAATTCAAAAAATTGATTTGATTTCGCGGCACTCCAGATGGTTTTTAAGTCCATCCATTCCCAGCGAAAATCTTTACGCTCGCTTAACGTTTGTAAAATAATTTCATCTGTTTTTGATTGTGAAAAAGTATTGCCTACAGGAGCAGGAGTTTGAATTGCTTTGGGCTTGAGCACATTTTCCAATAGGGTTGAGGTGTTGCTATCCACATCCTCGTTTTTATAACACGATGACAGGACGAAAAGGGTAAAAGCAGCTAAAAAATAATGGTTGAATTTCATAATATAAGGAGTAATTTTTTTACGAAAATAGGGGCGGTGGTTTTTAGAAAATCATCAGTCGAATTAAAAATTTCAACAGCAAGGTTGATATCTAAGTTAATATCGTGTTCATTGATTTTGAATGGCTGATTTATCAGGCATCTAAAACATTTTTCTCTGAAAATTAGATATAGAAAATATAGTTTATTCAGCTACCTTTGCGCCCATTAAAAAAAGCTATGATTGCAGTATCGAATATCTCTCTACGTTACGGAAAACGAACTCTTTTTGAAGACGTTAACCTCAAATTTATACCCGGCAATTGCTATGGTCTTATTGGCGCCAATGGTGCAGGGAAGTCTACATTTTTGAAAATACTATCCGGAGAGATAGATGCAAACACAGGTGAAATTGCCATTACACCTGGTGAACGTATGGCCGTTCTTCGTCAAAATCACTATGAGTTTGACGCATTCCCAGTTTTGCAAACCGTGATGATGGGCCACAAAAAACTCTGGGACATTATTCAGGAGAAAGATGCCATTTATGCGAAGCCCGATTTTAGCGATGCTGATGGAATTAGAGCGTCCGAATTGGAAGGCGATTTTGCCGAGATGGAAGGATGGAATGCAGAAAGCGATGCAGCTAATTTGTTAAGTGGTTTGGGCGTCCCCGAAGACTTACATTACCGTCTTGTTTCCGAATTAAATGGAACGCAGAAAGTTCGTGTATTACTTGCACAGGCGCTTTATGGAAATCCGGATATTCTTTTACTCGATGAGCCAACCAACGATTTGGATGTGCATACCATTGCTTGGTTAGAAGACTATTTAGCCGATTTTAAAAATACCGTTATTGTTGTATCCCACGATCGACATTTCTTGGATGCAGTGTGTACACATATTGTGGATATCGATTACAGTAAAATGAAGCTTTTTACGGGTAATTATACATTTTGGTACGAATCGAGTCAATTGATTAGTCGCCAAATGGCCGATAAAAATTCCAAGATGGAAGACAAGCGAAAGCAACTTCAGGAATTCATTGCGCGTTTCAGTGCAAATGCATCCAAATCGCGCCAAGCTACAAGTCGTAAAAAGTTATTGGATAAATTAAATGTGGAGGATTTACAAGCGTCAACCCGAAAATATCCTGCCATTATCTTTAAACCCGAACGTGAACCAGGCGACCAGATTTTACATGTGGAGAATTTGAGTGCTAGCTTAAACGGGAAACTCTTGTTTTCGAATGTAACGTTTAACATGCATCGTTCCGATAAAATTGCGGTTATCGCCCAAGATCATCAAGCAGTT
>JBBALS010000500.1:0-1616 GCA_040402915.1 Flavobacteriales bacterium | reverse complement strand
TAATTGTAAAGTATCGGTTTTATCACAAGGAATTCAATTAAGTGATAAGCGTATTTTTACAACCCTCGAAACGGCGGTTCGTGAATTTATGAATAACCGTAAATGGACCAACGATCAATTTAAACGTGACGAGCGTATTGAGTGCAATTTAACGTTCAACATTACCAAGTTTACACAACCCGATGAAATGTCGGGAACGTTGCAAATTCAAGCTAGACGTCCTGTTTTTAATTCGAATTATGGTTCCTTGATGTTGAATTTTATTGATCAGGATATTGCCTTTCGTTACCTCGAATATCAGCCCATCGATTTCGCAGATAATGCGTATGTATCAAGTTTGTCGAGTATTATAGGGTATTACGCCTATGTTATTCTAGCTATGGATTACGACAGCTTTAGTATAGAAGGAGGAACTCCATACTGGCAAAAAGCTCAGCAAACCGTCATTAATGCTCAAACCGACGGAGGAAAAGGATGGAAGGGTTCTGACATTCCACCAAGAAATCGTTATTGGTTAACTGAAAATTACCTGAATGCTTTATATCGTCCTTTAAGAGAAGCCAATTACCTCTATCACCACATGGGTATGGATAATATGTATAGTAAAATGGATGTGGCGAAACTGTCTATCAAAGATGCATTAACTAAAATTCAAACGGTTAATAAACAACGACCATCATCGTACAATGTCCAATTATTTTTCAATGCCAAAACGGATGAATTGGTGAATATTTACAAGCAAGCCAGTCCAACAGAAAAGGAGGATATTTTGAAATTACTGAATGAGCTTGACCCCACGAATTCGAACAAATACGTAAAGATTAATCAGTAAGATTTAATCTCTATCTTCTTCCATCTCATTGTAATTCTCGAGTGTATCTTGATTATTTAAAACCTCCTCGAAATTTTGGAGTGTATCGGAAGCTGGGTTATTTAAAACATTGCTTATTTCGGGATGATGTATTTCTCCGCCTGTATTTCCGGTTTTTGCAAACGAGACAAATGTTCCGATGCTAAAAATGAGCGTTAATAAATTGGCCATTCCCGATAGTTTGTGTTGTATATGTTCCAAATAGAAAGCAATGAGCGCCAAGATTCCCAAACCATTAGATAGCCAAAGTGCTAATTCGGCGGATTCTTCATGTTCGTGAATGAGATTATGCGAAATGCCAGGGAGTTCTTCCACAATTTCTTCGGCTCCTTCGCCAGTAAAGAAAGCAGGTAATGTAACCAATGCAGAAAAAACCAAAATACCAAAGGCTGTTTTTCGCACAATGGGCTGTTTAAGGAAAATTCCAGCCGCCAAAGTAAGTATGCCAATCAATGAACCAACAATAGGTAAGTGATTGAAAAGTAAATGCAGATGAGCGTCGTTCATAGGGAGATATTTATTTTGTAAACTTCTATTATTTATTCTTACTATTTACATGCGTTCCATTTCTCATCATTAAAATTTGATGAATAATAATAACAAAAATGGCAATAACAGGAACGGCTTTTAACACGAATGGGATGACAAAATGCTGTTTTAAATAAAGTGGAAAAAGATCGGTAGGCGATAGACTGCACAGCACAAAACACACAATAAAAAGTGTTTTATGAAAGTGATTTAACTT
>JBBALS010000499.1:0-1622 GCA_040402915.1 Flavobacteriales bacterium | reverse complement strand
AATCGTAATTGAATTTATTTAAAAGCCCCGAATCTCATTAAGAATTTCGGGGCTTTTTTTATGAAACGATTTTTTTGATTGTATGGAAAATGATTTTTAAATCAGTTAAAAATCCTTGATCAGCTAAGTATTTCTGATTCAACTCCAACTTTGCAGGTAAAACTTCTTCGATATAGGTTTTTTCTGGATTTTCTGATTGTGCCAGCAGTTCGTTTTCATTGGAATACTCAATACTTGCATAATCGGTAATACCAGGTTTCAAAGAGAGAACCTTTCGTTGATCTTGTGAATAAAATTCAACATATTTTCGAACTTCCGGTCGTGGACCTACGATGCTCATATCGCCCATCAGCACATTGATGAGTTGGGGCAGTTCATCGAGTTTGTATTTACGCAAATAAAAGCCTATTCGGGTTACACGAGAATCTCTTCCTCCGATGGTTAACAATCCTTTTTTATCGGCACCGGTTTGCATCGTTCGGAATTTCCAAAGGCGAAAATCAATTCCATTTTTACCAACCCGAACCTGACGATAAAATCCTCCACCTGAAGATTCCACCTGAATGCAAATCCAAAGAATCAACAGAAATGGGAACAATAGAATGATACCAGTTATTGAAGAAACAAGATCGAATCCGCGTTTAAGCATGTTGATTTTTAAGGATAGACTCAACAGCAGAAACAACTGCATCGATAACTATTTGTACTTGCTCGGTGGTTAAATCAATATAAACGGGTAAGGAAATTTCCCGACTAAAGTTATAGTATGTAACAGGATAGTTTGCAATCGAATACCCAAGTTCTTTGTAATAACTCATCATCGGAACCGGAATAAAATGCACATTAACCGAAACATCCTGATCGAATATTTTTTGCATGATGGCATCGCGCTGAATTTCCGAAATTCCTAGTATTCTCAAGGGGAATAAATGGTATGACGAGGTTTTTGAATCAGTTTCGTAAGGTGCAATTTCCGCCCAAGCATATTTACTTAATGCGGATTTATATGCATCGAATATTTCTTTTCTTCGTGGCAATGTGAACGATTCATATCGACGAAGTTCTACCAATCCGATTGCAGCCATGATGTCTGTCATGTTGCATTTATAACCGGGTTCAATAATATCGTACTTCCAATTTCCCTTCTGCATTTTGGCGAGTGCGTCTTTGTTTTGCCCATGCAGTGTTGAAATACATAGGGTATCGTAAATGGCTTTATTGTCGAATGGTTCAGGAAGGTTCAGGGCTATTGCTCCACCTTCGGCCGTAGTGAGATTTTTTACAGCATGAAATGAAAACACCGATACATCGGTTAACGTACCTGTCATTTTTCCTTGATAACGCGCACCAATTGAATGTGCTGCATCCGAAAGCACGAGAATGCGTCCAAGCTTTTCTTGGTTTTCACCATTTGCCTTAAATTTTGCTTGTATTGTTTCTTTTCTCACCAAGGCATTGATCTCTTCAAAATCGCAAGGCATTCCACCAAAATCAACAGGCATGATTACTTTGGTTCTCTCAGTTATCAGGTGTTCTATGCAAGAGGGATTGATATTGAAATCATCGATTTTTACATCACAAAACACAGGACGAGCGCCAGTATGCATTACCACATTGGCAGT
>JBBALS010000498.1:0-1631 GCA_040402915.1 Flavobacteriales bacterium | reverse complement strand
AAAAGAATGCTTCCATACAAACCCGGATAAATGCGCGATTTACTCATGCCTTTAAAGAACGATGCTCGGCCCGAAATGTTGTCAGGAAAATGAATGTCTGGATTATAGCGCTCAACACTTTCAGTTACACCTTTAAAATCATCGAAATTGTAAATGGTTAAATAAACTGGTTTTGCAATTCCCCAAGATGCTCCTCCATAAAATCCATAAGAGAATTCTACACCACCACGATCGCCACGCTCATTGATGGTTTTCTGCTTGCCAATTCCAGTTCGAGCTATTATAACCGAATTGAGTTTCCCATAAATAAATCCTCCGTTATTGTCGCTGTATGGATTGATTGTCTTTACTTCTTTGGGATGTCGCATGGTGAGTAATGCAAAATCTTTCAATAAATAACTGTATCCCGTAAGATGCTTTCCTTTTCTATAATTGATGCCTAAACCGCTGCTGTGAAGCATAAATCCCGAATGACTGACTTTGGAATAAAGAATCCCCGTTTCGTCAACGCTTGCAACAATCTGTGCAGATAAATTTTGGGTGCTTACGAAACATACAAACAACAAGGCCAATAACATTTCCAATCGAAATGTTCTATAGCAAGTTGGAATTTGGTATGTTTGAGCCATCTCGACAAAGATACAATAGAATCAATCCAACGTTAACTATGCCAACTATTCATTCACGATATCTTGGAAATTTACGAACTGAACAAACGCATCTTACTTCCGGTTCCATTCTCATTACAGATGCTCCCATTGATAACCAAGGGAAAGGGGCAGCATTTTCTCCAACCGATTCGGTGTGCGCGGCCATGTCGGCTTGCATGCTCACATTAATGGGGATTGCATCCAATGCGCATGAAATTCCTTTTGAAGGAATCGAAGCAGAGGTTACAAAATTTATGTCCGCCTCTCCTCGGAGAATAGAAAAAATTGAAATTCGATTTTGGGGATTTGATAAATCATTAAACGATAATCAAAAGAAAATTCTAGAACGAGCTGCGCTAACTTGTCCGGTTGGATTAAGTCTCCATCCCGATATTATTCAAGCGATTTCGTTCGAGTTCTAAATTAAAGTTCTTCGATTATTGCAGCTGATATTGCTGAATGTGATGCATGAAGTTTTAATTCGCCTTTCTGAATAAGCAAAAGCTGTGGCGATTCATGGATCAAATCAAACTTGATGGCAATCTCATTACTCAGTTGACGGAACGATATAAGGTCGAGAAAATAAACTGGAATGTTTTTGTTGCCTGGATTCCAACTTCGTTCGAGGCGATTTTTTGCCATTGAACTGATGGAGCATCGCGTACTATGTTTGAAAATAGCAACGGCATCAACATGAACATCGTGCGATAATTGAACGATTTCATCCAACTGCTGTTCCTTTTCCAAGGAAAGCCATTCAATCATTATGCTGTTTTGGAAGTTGAACGTTCGACTTGCTTACCGTATGCAGGGCAGTCTACTTTCTTTGTTCTGCAAGAAACTAAAGATGCTCCAATGAATAAAGCAACTAAGATGAATGTTAAGGGTCGGTTCATTTTGAAATAATTCGCCGTAAAAGTAAGCAATTATACTTTCCTAACTCATGTTTCTTTATTGAATTTTGAAATATTTATTGATTTG
>JBBALS010000497.1:0-1639 GCA_040402915.1 Flavobacteriales bacterium | reverse complement strand
TCTGTCCCGCCTGCCGCGGGGGCACCTTTACACAGTTAATTTAACACTACCTTTTTAATCTTTCAATTTTAAGTAAGAATTGGTTAAAATGTTTTTTTTATTCCTATGCCTGATGGAGTGATGAAAAATAATGAAACTGCACGTTGCACGTCTTTTGAATTTCTTGAAGCAATTGCATAAAAACAAGCGTCAAAAAGAAATAAAAAGGAACCTTGCACAATTAAACTTTTTCCATAACCTCTCAATTGTTCCATTTTTTGAGGGTTAATTTGATTTTTCGAACGTTCATTCATCCAAGCTCCGGCTGTGATATAAGCCAAATCCAACCCGGTGTTAAACAAAAGTGATTTTTCTAATTGAAGATGCTTTTCTATTGAAGCCATCGGATCAGATGTAGGTTGCTCTTTGCTGGATTTCAAATATCCCATGGCAGCAATACCTAAATTGACTGAATTCCAAAGGGCATTCATCTGATGAAAATAAGATTCGGAACCTTCTGTTTGGGATTTTAAAATCACACCGCTAACAATGTTTCCCAATGACCAAGTTCCCAGTACCAACATGCCATTTTGTTGGTTTTGTATTCTTTGCTTGTCCATCGAATAAATCAATGAATCTTTCTGCGCGTGTACTTCAATCGTGAAAAACAATCCAGCTAAAACGAAAATACACTTGATAAATCCCGACATTGATTCAATTAGGTTTTTTGCTTTTTCTTTTTTGCAGCAGGGAAAAGAATGTTGTTCAAGATTAACCGATATCCCGGCGAATTGGGATGCAATGCTAAATCCGTTTGTGGGTCACCCACTTTATGTTCATAATCTTCAGGGTCATGTCCTCCGTAAAATGTCCAAGTTCCTTTTCCATATTCCCCATGGATGTACCGAACTTCTTTCGATGCCTTGTTTTCGCCCATTACTAGAACATTGCTTTTGACTTGTTGTCTCAGAAAGGCAGTAGTTTGCCCCATAAATCCTTTGATTATGCGTTCATGGTTCTGACAAAGCATGGTCGGAACAGGATCCCATTTGGCCGAAAATTCAAACAAGGCAAAATAATCTTCTTTCTCTGGAATACGTCTCGATTGGGTTGCATCAATACTTGAGAATTCATATTCCATCGGATTCTGACTCAAAATGAAATCAGTAAAAGCAAAGCAATTCTCGTATTTAAGTTTATCCTGCATGGCTGGATCAGGGCCATCTCCATCAAACATTTCAGCACAAATGTCAACGCCATCGGCTGCTAATGAAATATCGTAACTATCTGTTGCCGAACACATAGCAAAGAGGAATCCGCCTCCAACCGTAAAATCCCGAATCTTTTTAGTAACCGCTAATTTCAATTCAGACACTTTCCCAAAGCCCAGCTTGTGTGCCATGTCCTCAGCACTTTTCTGATTATCGATGTACCATTTTTGGTTTTTATAGGCAGCCCAAAACCGTCCATATTGCCCCGTAAAATCCTCGTGATGCAAATGCAGCCAATCGTATAAAGGCAATTTATCACTCATGATTTCTTCATCATACACCACTTCGTATGGAATTTCGGCATAAGTGAGCGCGAGAGTTACGGCATCGTCCCAAGGTTGTTTGTCTTTAGGAGAATATACTGCTACTTTAGGCGCTTTTTCGAGCTT
>JBBALS010000496.1:0-1650 GCA_040402915.1 Flavobacteriales bacterium | reverse complement strand
TAATATCTCCGAATGTTTTTTGAAGAATATCAAGTTCTCCAATTGTGCTTGATATAATAAAACAACTAGTATCTGATACAATTGTTCTAAGCATTCTTTACGTCTCTTGAAAGTTCAGAGGCCGGATAATTGAATACCGAAACATTATATCTCCCCAATAACTCAATAAAGTTTCTTTTTGTTAATCCAACCAAAACAGCAGCTTGTCCTAAAGACAATCGACCTTGCTCATACAACTTTGTTGCAAGAATTATAGCTACTTCCTTATCGTCGATATCGAAAGAATCAGGGACATTCAATGTTAATGTTTTCATAGGATAAATGGATTGATATTCGGAAATTATTGTCCTCAATGCATTTTGTCTGCGATGCTAAAATTAAGCAATAAATAAAATCATTCTTGAATATTTTCTAATTTTTAATAGATACTGATAAATTACTCTTTAATCAAATCTCAATTCACTAAGATTATACACAGGTGCTTCGCAATGCGAACCGCGACAAACATAATATGTCAAACGATCAACCTGAGTTCTTCCTTCAAACAAAGGAAGTAGATTTTCGTTTTCAGATGCCGCGATGAGTAAATCGGGACGATGGGTTTGTTGTAATTTTCTTGCAGTGCTATGCGCTCCGGGACCGCAAATGACCACTATTTTAAAATCCGAAACGTGTTCCAAAGCAAGTAGAGCCCAATTGGAATAACCTGCGCCATAATTTATTAATTCATCGCGGACAGTGCGCAACATTTTATCGCTTTGCACAATCCATTCGGGTTTTTCTAAAAAGATGCCCAAAGTGTTTAAATTCCTTGCCATCATGGAATTGGATGCCGGTTGAACATTGTCGGATGTTTCCAATTGTCTAGCAACCCAAACGCCGTGCTGCGACGATGTGAAATAGAACAAGCCCGATTCACTGCGTTCAAAATCGTCGAAAACGGTATAGAGTAAATCGCGCGCTTCGAACAACCACTGCGGTTCAAAACTCGCTTGGTAAAGTCCAATCAAGGCATCAATGAGAAAGGCATAATCTTCCAGAAATCCAGGAACCGAAGCTTTGCCATTTTTCCAGGTGTGCCATAATCTGCCATTGGAATCTTTTAGTTCATGCAAAAGAAACAGAGCAGCTTTCTTTGCACGTTCATAATACTCAGAGTCATCCAGAGCAATTGATAAATCGGCTAATCCACGAATGCACATTGCATTCCAACTGCACAATAATTTATCATCTAAACCTGGACGAATTCGTTCTGAACGAGCTGCTAAAAGTTTATGGTTGATTGTTTTTATATACGAATCGAGCTCTTCTTCCTGTATTTCCAAGATTTCGCAAACAATTCGATTTTCTTCCCTTCTGATTAAAATGTAGTTCTCGTGTTCCCAATACCCAAACTCGTTAATGTTGAAATACGCGCAGGCAATGCGAAATTCTATTTCGGTTAAAATGGTTTTCAATTCGGCAATTGTCCACACATAAAATTTTCCTTCAACACCTTCGCTATCGGCATCCAAAGCCGAAAAGAAATATCCCTGTTCAGCAGTTAATTCGCGCTGTATAAAGTTTGCCGTATTGATACAAACTTGCTTGTAATCGGCATCGCCATTTTGTAAAAACGCTTCGGCATACAAACTCATGAGTTGTACATTG
>JBBALS010000495.1:0-1666 GCA_040402915.1 Flavobacteriales bacterium | reverse complement strand
ACCAAAATCAATGCAGCATAAGTAACTTTTGATTGATTGATTAGTGATAAATCCTGCGAAGCTTGAGCATGTGTAAGCGTGAGAAATTGCGGATTATCTTGCTTCTTTGAATATGCTTCCTTTAATTTTATTATGGCGTTACTGTCCAAATCATCCATTGAAATCCCTTCACAAATTCTTTCTGAAAAATCAGGTTCTTGCTCCTGAATTATTTTCAAATACTGCTCTTCACTCATAGGCAATAGCTCTTCTCCAACTCTCATTAATGCAACATCTTCAAACTTATAAACCTTGCCAATTGGTCTCGATGGAACAGATATTACTAAAACACGATTTTTGTTTTCGTCAAACAATTCAATTGGGGTTATTCTTATCCGTGTATCACGGTAAATGTCTTGTTCTAATTTACCAATAGCGTTTTCACATTGTGTCGTGCCAACAACTTTATGTGGATGTTTATCATGTATGCCAAATACAAGTTGTCCACCACCTTCATTTGCAAATGCTGTAACATAACCAATAATGCATCGCCTGCGCTCTTGTAGTGATACACGGCTGCCTCCATTGTAACTAAAGTTCCCACCTTTGGCTTCTTTAAATTCAACTTTGTTTTCGGTTTCTTTTAACTTGATGAGTTCTTTTATAGTCATAATTCAATCACTTTATTTGTTTCAAATAGCTGTTGCTCGTTTTGTTGCACATATCCCAACTGATTGGTAACAAGCTTGGTTTTTCCAATGTTAAATTGCGGAATATTGCAATGATGGTGTCCAAATGCCCAGTAATCAATTTTAGAAGATTCAATCAAATCAAATAACTCCACCGCAAAAGCTTCATTCAATACATCGCCTTTGTATTTTTCTGGATAGTTTAAAAAAGTGGGGCAATGATGGGTGAAAACGACTGTTTTGTCTCGTTGATCCGTTTGTAGTTCCTTTTCAATAAAAGCTAAACTTTCCTCATGAAGTTGATTGTATTGCTCAGCCGAAAAGCGATACCCTTTGTGTTTTATTAATCGAAAGTCATTCATACTTCTTTCAATCTGCCATTGATTGCTTTCACTGATATGACTCCAAAGTGTTGAAAATAGTAGCCTAGTATTATTTTGAATGACCGAAGTGTTATTCACCAAAAATACATTATCGTGGATTTTCTAATTCAGCACACCGCTTTTTTCAGTGATGTCAAAATGATAATACTCATGATTTCCGGGTAGCCAATAAGTGGTTTTAAAATGATCTGAAACATATTTAAAAAAATCTTTGTGCTTATCGATAATCGTAAATGGAACAATGTCTCCAGCCAATACCAAAATATCTCCCACGGGCTGCAGTGGATTGCTCTTTATGAAATTCTTGTTGGCAGGGAATTCCAAATGAAGATCGGAGGCGTATTGGAGTAACATTTTCTGATTCGGGATTTTCTAGATTTAAATATTTTTTAATTGCAAACAGGTTGCTCCAAAATTTATGATTAAACCAATTGGGATCATTGGCCGCAACATAATTCTTTGTTAGACTTTGCAATACCAAAATAAGACTTTAATTCAAATCAATTATCAATCATCTAAATGAAACAAACGTCGAATATCATAGGAAGTATGTTTTTGAGGGAGGGTAGGGTGTTAGATTGTCAAATGTTTCTTATTATTCAATGCGACTGTCTT
>JBBALS010000494.1:0-1669 GCA_040402915.1 Flavobacteriales bacterium | reverse complement strand
TTGCCTTGCTTCAACCGAATGGAGAACTTCACGCAGGAGCTTCATATTCAAACATCGAAACGGAAATAAGTCCTGAATTTCTTGAAAGCAAAACAGATTTCCTTGAAACCGCTGAATTGCTTGTTATTGATTGCAATTTGAGCAAAGAGACTATTGATTGGTTGCTCAATTTCTCCATCCAAAACAACATTTCCATTATTGTAGAACCGGTTTCTTTGAGTAAATCGAAGAAAATGAAGGATGCAAACTGGTCTAATGTCTTGATTTATACACCCAACGAATTGGAGTTGGATGATATTCAAAACAAACAAACGCGTAGCTCCAATTTATTAAAACAAGGACTGAAAAACCTTTGGATTCGATCTGGCAAAGACGGATCTACCATTTACAATCACGAAAAAACTCTTAATTTATCTGCATCTCAAATTGATGTAATTGACTCTACCGGCGCAGGTGATGCAGCATTGGCAGGATGGATTCATAGTTGGCTACTTAATTTTCCGCCCGAAAAATGTCTACAATATGGGCATACTTTAGCAAGCATGATTCTTCAAATAAAAGGGGCAGAACTCGAAAATCTTAATCGCGAATTGTTAGATTCGGAATTTAAAAAGTATCATTTACAATGAATCAATTAGTAAACATCCATCCCGAAATTTCGGACGCATTAAGCCAAGGACTGCCCGTTTTAGCTCTAGAATCTACCATTATTGCTCATGGAATGCCCTATCCTCAAAACATTGAAACTGCTTTAGAAGTTGAACAAATCGTTCGTGAAAATGGAGCAATTCCAGCAACAATTGCCATTCTAGACGGAAAATTATGTGTTGGATTAAATGCTCAACAACTCGAACTTTTGGGTAACACGAAGGATGTTTGGAAAGTAAGTCTCCGCGATATGCCTTATGTGCTTAGTCAAAAAATCCCCGGAGCTACCACGGTTGCTGCAACTATGCGTATTGCTTCGATGGTAGGAATCCAGGTTTTTGTAACGGGCGGAATTGGCGGAGTTCATCGTGACGCCGAAAACACCATGGACATATCAGCCGATCTCTTTGAAATGGCACAAACCAATGTTGCCGTTGTTTCGGCAGGTGTGAAATCAATTCTTGATATTGGTTTAACTCTCGAATATCTCGAAACTTCCGGAATTCCGGTAATAACGTTTGGGCAAGATGATTTCCCTGCATTTTACTCCAGAAAAAGTGGATTTAAAAGTCCTTTACGTCTCGATAGCGCGGCGGAAATTGCCAATCTCATGCACGTAAAATGGCAAATGGGATTGAATGGTTCTGTCTTGATTGCAAACCCAATAAAGCAAGAAGATGAAGTGCCTTTCGAAAAGATGGAAGTTTTTATTCAAGATTGCCTCAAAGAAGTAGACAATCAAAAAATATCTGGTAAAAATATCACCCCTTTTTTACTAAAACACATCGCCGAAATTACGGGTGGAGATAGTCTGAAATCGAACATAGCTCTGGTTAAAAACAATGCAGTGTTGGGTGCGAAAATTGCGTTTCAAAAACAAGCTAATCGTTAATCCATAATTGATAATTCGTAAGTATTAATCCGTAATTCGTAATTCATAATTCGTAATCCGTAATTCGTAATTCGTAATCCGTAATCCGTAATTGATAATCCGTAATTGATAATCCGTAATTGATAATCC
>JBBALS010000493.1:0-1670 GCA_040402915.1 Flavobacteriales bacterium | reverse complement strand
ACCACGATTTAACTGACCTGCAAAGTTGCTGCTGAAAATTCCCAAACCGCCCGTTGCATCTTGTATATAACGGATTAGACCTAATTCGCTACTGTTTGTGATTACTCCTCTAATTGTAACGTTCGCATTTGCTCCAAGCAAGCGAGCTTCAGCAATGGTAATTTGCCCAAAAACTGAAGAAGTCGTTGTTAAAAAAAGGATTAGAAAAAGTGATTGTGTAAAATTGCGCATTGCTTTTATTATTGATTGATATCTTCGAAAATATTGAAAACAAAGGTTGACTTACTTTATGCGCCCAATGTTAAATTAATGTTATGCTTAGTTAGTTTTAATATTAATTAAGTAATGGAATTGGAATAAAAAATATGCTTAATCAATGTCATTCTCTCCAAAAAAGTTCTTGTGAAAATTCACCAAATACAACTGTTCTTGTGCACGCGTTGTTGCGGTATAGAGCCAGCGTAAATAGTTGCGGTCGAGCAATTCTTCTGTTACATAACCTTGGTCCACAAACACACATTTCCATTGTCCGCCTTGAGCTTTGTGGCAAGTTACAGCATAGGCAAATTTCACTTGCAAGGCATTCATGAATGGATCTGCTTTCATGAATTTGATGCGTTCGGCCTTGGTCGGAACTTCGGCATAATCTTGTTCAATGATATCGCGAAGTTTCTTTTGTTCGGGCCAGGTTAAACTCGCTTGGTCAATATCCAATGTATTCAATAAAATACGCACTTCAATATCGGGCTCATTCGGGTAATCAATCATCCGAACGGTCGCATCCGCAAAACGAAAATCTCCTTTCTGATAGCGTTTTCCCAATCGTTGAATTTCCATCGTGTCGCCATTGGCAATGAATCCTGGAGCACTCGATTCTGGAATCCAGTGGTAATTGTTTTTCACCACCATGATATGATCGCCGCTGCTAATTTCCTCTTCCTGCCAACGGATACGCGCACGAATTTGCTTGTTATACAAATTGGCATTTTTGTTTGAACGGGTTACCACCAAAACATCTTCGGTACCGTATTTATCATAAGCTGTATTGAGCGAATCTTCCAATTCCAATCCACTAATTCGTTTTACATCGGAAAAGCCCTTCGCAATTAAATCTGGGAACGTCGATGTACCTGAATCGAGCTGATCGCGAATTTTGGTTGCGTTAAACAAAATGCCACTTTCTAATCGTTGACGCATCACTTCGGTAAGACGACTTTCATCGACCTGCAAAAAATAATGATCGCGAAGTTCTTTCACATCCAACGCGGGACTTTCTTCCAAGCCCACCGGAGGCAACTGTGCTGTGTCGCCAATCAAAATCAGCCGGCATTCATCTCCACTCGAAACGTAACTGATTAAATCTCCTAAAAGATTGTGTTCGGTTTCCAAATTCTCACCACCAATCATCGAAGCTTCATCCACAATAAAAACTGTGCGACGATGCATGTTTTGTTGCATGGCGAAATGCATTCCGGTTTCTCCACTCTGAGAGAAATAGATTTTTTTGTGGATAGTAAATGCTGCTTGTCCCGCATACGCTGCGAGCACTTTGGCTGCACGTCCTGTGGGAGCAAGTAGGACAGTTCTTAGGCTGGTTTTGGGTAGCGTTTTTACCAAAGAGCGAACAATACTCGTTTTTCCAGTACCTGCATAGCCACGAATTACAAACA
>JBBALS010000492.1:0-1677 GCA_040402915.1 Flavobacteriales bacterium | reverse complement strand
AGTCGGAATTTGGAGTGAACTATTATCTAATCGCCCCATGTTGGAGTTTAGCGAATAGGTGAAAACATAGGTAATGGGTGTAGATGAAACCGGCAAGAACTCATCAACAAATTGCGAAGTCGATTGCAAATTACTGAAATCCCAAGTTTGATTAGCCCCTGATGCCCCCTCAGAAATTCCAATTGCTGAAGCTACACTGAAACGAATAGTATCGCCAGCAGATGGCATGTCGGATTGGTTAATGGTAACTTGAGAAAATCCAAGGATTGTTGAACATCCAATAAGACAAAGGAGTAATTGCTTTTTCATACATGAGAAATGAAATGCGAATATACAATTCAATCCTGCTTACCAATACTTTATTTGAAGTTTTTGGCTTGAATTAGGAGCTTTATGAACAAATGAAGCTGCCTGAAACGTTGGCGGTCCGAATGTTCCCATGGCCCCTTTCGAAAAACAAAATCCTTCTTTGGGAATCCCGAAAAGACCGGTGTCCAAACGTTGGTTATCGTTCTCATCGTGAATTACTGCAAGTGCATATGTTCCTGGAACAAGGTCCTGAACATCGTATGAGATTACTCCTGCTTGCGCAGGAATTCGAATTTTTTTTACGGCCAATTCTTTCTTGTCGGGAAAGCCAAGTTCGGAATTGAAAATAGCAATTAATACAAAACCTTTGTTGTTTTTAAGTCCTGAAATCTCCAGTTTTAATGTTGATTGAGCATTTGTTTGATGCATAAAAGGGAGCAAAGAGGAAACGTAAATGAGGATATGAAGAATCATGGAAAAGGAACATGCAACCAATAAAAATGTTTGTTTGAAAATCGACAATCAAATCATTTGGTATTTTAGCGCAATATATGACAAGTCCGTTTTTAGAATACCTCGCCGACAAGCAAATTCCAGGTTTTGCTTTATTGAAAAATGTCAAAATCGAAAATTTGCCTCGCATAGGCATGCGTATCTCAGGTTTCTATGAAATTCATTATGCCGATTCGTATGGAGCTTTGCAACAATTGATTCCAAATCCTAAGTTATTAGGAACCCGCGAAGCCAAGGAACAAGCCAGTTATAAATACAGCGAGAAGGAATTGAAAGAAGCCAATTTTGTTTTCGATGATTTGCCCGTTTCCTTAACGAATGAATCGAGCGATCGAGAACTTTTTGGGGAGAGCTACACGATTTTTTGGGTAGTGCCGGCCGAGAAAGAAGTGATTTTGGACCTGTTGCTTTCCGATTTTAACGCAAATCCAGAACATCAAATAACTGCCGAACAAATCAAGGCAACTTGGCACGAAAAGTTAAATCGCCTGTTTTTCCATTTCACGGGAGAAGCGGATACCATTCATTTGGCTTTGATTCAAGAAGAAATTGAAGAAGATTTAATTGAAGCGATAAATAGTTTGCCTAATGCGCCCGATGAATCGGCTTGGGAAATTTTAAACGAAGATATTTTTTGGGGCGAAGATGATGAATACTAAGCCTTTTTCACAGGAAGAGTTACAAGTTCTCTTAGATGAAAAGGCCGATTTATACAACCGTTTAGAATTTATCGAAACCGACCCAATCTCGGTTCCGCATCGTTTTTCGGAAGCAAGAGACATTGAGATTGCGGGCTTTCTTGCTGCAACCATTGCTTGGGGCCAACGTGTTACACTTATTCGCAATGCAAACTGG
>JBBALS010000491.1:0-1684 GCA_040402915.1 Flavobacteriales bacterium | reverse complement strand
CATCAGGATAACGTTGAGTTTCATATTCCTTCTCTATTTCTACTGCCGAAAAAACCACTTCATTCGCGCTAATTCCTTTGGTTACGATATATTTTTTAATGCGTTCTTGATCAGTTTTCAAGGAGTTAAACGCCTCTTGTAAATTAACAGCTCTTCTTAAAAAACTGGCCGACCATACAATTAAGTCGGAATTGAAATCGCTGCTGGCCAAACCTGTTACAGAAATTTGACTTGGTGTGCGTTTCGATTTTAAGTATGAATTTCCTAAAATCCAAGTACCTAAAATGATTGCGATTGCGATTGTGAGTGTGGGAAGTAAATTTTTCATTTTATACAGCTACATTATACTCACGAAGAGCTTCGTTTAAAGAGGTTTTCATATCGGTACTAGCCTTTCTTTGTCCAATAATTAAAGCACAAGGTACTTGATAATCGCCAGCCGGAAATGTTTTAGTATAGGAGCCAGGAATTACTACTGAACGCGCAGGTACTTTTCCTTTGTATTCGATTGCTTGATCTCCGGTTACATCAATAATTTTTGTGCTTTGAGTAATCACCACATTGGCACCAAGAACAGCTTCTTTTCCAACATGCACACCTTCAACCACAATGCAACGTGAGCCAATAAAACATCCATCTTCAATAATAACCGGACTAGCCTGAACAGGTTCCAACACACCGCCAATTCCAACGCCACCACTTAAATGCACATTTTTTCCAATTTGTGCGCATGAGCCAACTGTTGCCCAAGTATCTACCATCGTGCCTTCGTCTATGTATGCACCAATGTTCACATACGAAGGCATAAGAATCGTTCCCGGAGCAATGTAACTTCCATATCGTGCAATGGCATGCGGAACAACTCTTACTCCCAAGGCTGCATAACCAGTTTTTAGTGCCATCTTATCATGAAACTCAAAAGGGCCTATTTCGATGGTTTTCATTTGTTGAATGGGGAAATACAAAATCACAGCTTTCTTCACCCAATCATTAACTTTCCAACCATCCAAACTGGGTTCTGCAATACGAATTCTTCCTTTATCAATTTCCTCAATTACGTCTCGAATCGTTTTTTGAACCGAACTATCTTTCAACATTTCCCGGTTTTCCCAGGCCTGTTCAATGGTTGATTGCATCATGCTGCAAATATAAAGGTTTGATTGTCACGCAGCGAATACAATGCAGGAAATCCTAACAATGAAATCAAATTATCAACAAGCAGTACTATTCACGTTGCAAAGAACCTACATGTTCTATCTTCGCAGCATGATTTCCTATTCCCGATTTACTCTTGAAAATGGTCTGAAGGTGATTGTTCACGAAGACCCGTCAACACCTTTGGCATGCATCAACATTTTATATGATGTGGGTGCCCGCGACGAACATCCCGATCAAACCGGATTTGCTCATTTGTTCGAACACCTGATGTTTGGTGGTTCTGTAAATATTCCAAGTTACGACACGCCTTTGCAAGAAGCGGGTGGAGAGAATAATGCTTTTACCAGCAACGACATCACCAATTATTACCTGACTCTGCCTGCTCAAAATATGGAAACGGGTTTTTGGTTGGAGTCGGATCGTATGCTCAGTTTAGCATTTTCCGAAAAAAGTTTGGAGGTTCAACGTAGCGTTGTTATTGAAGAATTTAAACAGCGATACCTCAATCAACCTTATGGAGATGAGT
>JBBALS010000490.1:0-1696 GCA_040402915.1 Flavobacteriales bacterium | reverse complement strand
TCTCAAACTGTCGGGCAGCTTGATCTTCATCGGGATTGAGGAATTTTCCCAAGGTGATTCCTTTGGCTAATGGAGTTTTGGGCTCAACGGTTAAGGCATAACACGAAAGATGGTTGACAGGTAAGTCCGCAGCTTTTCGAAGGTTTTCAATCCAACGTGCATCGCTTAAATCCGGTGTTCCATAAATGAGGTCGATGCTTAAACGATCGAAACCAGTTTGTGCCGCCAGTTCGATACATTGTAACGCTTCTGTGGAGGAATGCGCTCGATTCATAAAGGTTAAATCATCCTGAAAAAAGGATTGGACTCCAATACTCAAGCGATTGATTCCGAGTGATTTTAATTCTTGTAGTTTCTCGAGCGTCAAATCGTCCGGATTGGCTTCCAAGGTAATTTCTGCATTGCTTGCAATTCCCCATTGAGCATTGACCAATTCCAAGATCGATGCTAATTCTGAAGCATCGAGAAGGGTAGGAGTGCCTCCACCCAAATACACACTTTGAAGCGGATTATGCAGCTCGTCTTTTCTTATAACTATTTCCTTCAACAAGGCATTGACCAAATCACTTTTGTAGCGTGTGGATGTGCTGAAATGAAAATCGCAATACGAACAAGCTTGTTTACAAAAGGGAATGTGGATATAGAGCAAAGCTAAATTTATTGATTGCGTTTCATAATTAAAAGGATCCGATTATGCTTTAGGAATTAATATGCGAAACGTAGTGCCTTTGCTTATTTCAGAATGTTTCACATATATTTTTCCTTTGTGATACTCTTCAATGATACGTTTGGCTAAAGAAAGCCCCAATCCCCAACCTCTTCTTTTACTTGTATAGCCAGGTTGAAAAATGGTTTCAAGTTTCGATTTCGGAATTCCTTTTCCTGTATCAATCACATCTATGTATGCGTATTTTCCTTTTTCTCCAAAGCGAACTTCCAATGCACCACTCGTTTCAATGGCGTCGATGGCATTGCGGAAGAGGTTTTCAATCACCCAATCGAACAGTGGAACGTTCAATTTTACAATCATGCGTTCTTCTTCGGTGAGTAAATTCTTGAGCTCAATGGAAATCTTACGAGACGTTCGCGGGCGCATGTATCCGATACTTTCTTCAAGTACCTGTTCTAAATCTTGTGGATGAAGTTCGGGTTTAGAGCCAATTTTAGAAAAGCGTTCGGTGATGATTTCCAGGCGTTTAATGTCCTTGCCCATTTCGCCCAAGGTTTCTTCATCAATTCCCTTCATGCGCAGAATTTCAATCCAGGCAATGAGACTCGATAATGGGGTTCCCAACTGATGAGCGGTTTCCTTCGACATACCAACCCAAACTTGATTTTGCTCAGCTCTTCTCGAAAAGTTGAAAAGGAAATATGCCACAATCATGAATAAGGCAATAATCGAAAACTGAATGATCGGGTAATACTTTAACTGCGTGAGTAGTAATGAACCTTGGTAGTATATACTACATTTTCCATAATCGGGAAGTTCAATTTCGAGTGGAGTATTCTCAGCAGCCATCGATTTGCTGAGCAAAAGCATTGCTGAAGTGTCGGAAAGAATTTTCTGGTCAAGGTTTCCTGATGCAATGATGCGTGTGTTGTTTTTATCGGAAACAATTACCGGAACACTTGCTGAGTTCACCACCACCTCGGAAATAAAGGATTTGATGATGTTGTTTAGTACTTCGCGAAGCTC
>JBBALS010000489.1:0-1699 GCA_040402915.1 Flavobacteriales bacterium | reverse complement strand
GAAGAAGCAGCTTTGCGATAAACAAAAAACGTGTCGTTATCCCATGGAACAGAAGTTTCCCATTGTAAATCGATTTGATTGTCGCTACCTGCTGCTTGAATGAAAATGGATGAAGCGGGAACACTCTTGCCCATCAAAGCATACGCTTGATCCGTAACGTTTTTCATGGAAATTCGATACGTCCAAGCATTATCACTTGTATTTAACGCTACTGAATTATCAGTATATAAAGTATCGTCGATGGAGTTAAGTGAATCAATGACACTAAAGTTTATTCCATTTAATAAGGGAGCTCGTTCAATTACATAGCGGTATGGACCCGGATATTGCACAGTATCTATTTCCGTCGGTTTGGACCAAGCAATGTAAATTTGCCCAGCCGAACTTGCTGTTGTTTCAACGCTCACATTGGTAATTACGGGAAGCACTTTTTGAAGCTGAACGCAGGCTTCGTTTGAGGCATAACTTTCGGCGCCATCGCTAAAAAGCGCAACAACCATATAGCAATAAGATGCTCCGGGAAGGATTTGGCTTAAGTCGGTATAAGTCAATGTTGTTAAGCCTTGAACGCTAGCCAAAAATGAATATCCTGTATAACTCGGAACGCCTGTTTCACATGCAGATGGCGTAAATCCATAAAATCCCGAACGTCTGTAAATAGCATATCCAACGGCTTGTTCGCATGGGCTTTGATTCCAAGTCAAGTTTATGGTTGCACCCAAAGCCGAGACCTGAAGATTTTCAGGTGCTTGGGCAACAACCCGAATGTTCACACTTTCGAAATCGGCAAGATTCGGATTTCCATTGTCGATTACTTTAAAACTAAAGGGATAAGGTTGTTTGCGAACGTGTGTGCAGTTGGTTTGCCAAGTAAAATTCTGACTCACATTCCCCAATTGAGTAACACCAGCAAAAACAGCATTATTGGGAGCTGGAAATAGAAATGGGCCGCCTGTTGCACTTAAGGTAATGGACTGGGTAGGACTGTCAGCATCGCTTGCCTGAACTTGAAAATTAATCAATGTGCCAGCATCTACACATAAATCGGGAAGAGGGTCAATTACGGGTGGCTGATTATTACAAGGCACCACATTAATCTGCATATCACGTGTTACATAACCAATACGAATTCCTCTGCGCCATTCTTCAACAATAAAAGCAACATTATATTCACCAACCCCATTCATTAATGGAGCATCCCAAACTAAATCGCCAGTGATTGGATCGAGTGTAAAATTATTACTTGCTTGGGGTTGATTAAATCCAATAATGTCTAATCCGCCTTCTCCCAAACATACTGATAATCGATACGAAATACTATCACCATCTGGATCGTACGCGCCCGGATTGTGAATGAATATTTGACCTGGACAGGCTTCGTCAATGGGCGGATTCAATAGTTGAACTGAATTATTTACACCCAAAAACGGATTAATAATTAATTGTGTAGAAACGTAAAACGGAACATTCACCGAATTGGGGATATTCACCAATCCGCCATTTCGGTTTGGGTCTTCGAAACTTACAATATAGACTGAAGGACCAGGATACGTATGAACTCCAACATATTTATTCATTTTAACAGATGGAGCAACCAATTCCCCCATGCCAAGGCCATTAATTCGTGGAATAGTATCAACACTTCCATCGCCCCAACTGATACCAAGATCGGGTCTGTCGGCCGGACTGTCCGATTTAG
>JBBALS010000488.1:0-1700 GCA_040402915.1 Flavobacteriales bacterium | reverse complement strand
CGTTTCCCTGAAATCTAATGGAAAGAACCACCGAAGCCGATTCGCGCTACGACCAGCTCGAACACATGAGTACAGCCGATTTGCTTGGCAATATCAATCGTGAAGACCAAACCGTTGCACAATCGGTGCAGCAGCAATTGCCACGCATTGAAGCCTTGGTAGATGCTGTTGTTGAACAGATGAAAAAGGGTGGTCGACTATTTTACATTGGCGCAGGAACCAGCGGAAGATTGGGTGTGGTAGATGCATCGGAATGTCCGCCAACATTTGGAATTGAGTTCGATCGCGTGATTGGAATTATTGCCGGTGGCGATACCGCAATTCGCAAAGCCGTTGAATTTGCGGAAGACGATTTAGATCAAGCCTGGCAAGATTTGTTGGATTGGAAGATCACCGATAAAGATGTGGTTGTTGGAATTGCTGCTTCAGGAACAACCCCTTATGTAATTGGAGGAGTTACGGATGCGCGCAAAGCTGGATGCATCACGGGTTGTATTACCTGCAATGCGGGAAGTCCTTTGGCAGGAATTGTTGATCATCCCATTGAAGTGGTTACAGGTCCTGAATTCGTTACTGGAAGCACACGCATGAAAGCAGGCACCGCACAAAAGCTTGTGTTGAATATGTTGAGTACGGCGGTGATGATTCGATTGGGGCGGGTGAAAGGCAATAAAATGGTGGATATGCAACTCACTAACAACAAACTGGTGGACAGAGGAACGCGTATGATTATGAAAGCCATTGACAAATCTGAAGAAGAAGCCCAAGCCCTTTTATTAAGTCATGGCAGTGTGCGAAAAGCCATTGATTCGGTAATGAATTCCTGATTTTCTGCATGCAAGACCTCGAACCTCATTACAAATGGCGCGATTTCTACATTTCGGCCGACGATCCAGCATCGCCCTTTTATGGCCGTGAATACAGCGAGTTCGAATATACCAGCACCATTTACAATTTTTACATTCATCCACAATGGGATGAGATTGGCTCCGAAACACTTTACCTAAAAGTGCTCTTTGCCGATTACGACCGGAGTTTTGCCATTATTGAATTGATAGGCGAATGGAACGATGCGATTGGAAACGATGTGATGTTTCTGAAACGCGACATCATTGATTTAATGATTGAAGAAGGCATTACGAATTACATTCTTATTGGAGAAAATGTATTGAATTTCCACGCAGAAAGTGACGATTATTACGAAGAATGGTTCGATGATATTGAAGATGGCTGGATTGTGGGACTCAATTTCCGCGAGCATGTTATCCGAGAATTCAATGATTTTGGAATTGATCAATACATCTTATTCAGCGGCCGTTTCGACGAAATCAACTGGCGCAAATACCAGCCCATAGCCTTGTTCGAACTCATTCAGAGTTTTATGCAGAGGAGGTTGAATCCTTGAGTTTGATTTCGGACTAATTCTCCGAATTACCGATTTCACTGGTATTAAAGTAAATTCTAAAACATATCTCAAGTTAATAAATTGAGAATTGATAATTCTAAGAATTATATGCATAAATAAATGTATTTTGCACTGAATTTTTAGATGTTCAGTATAATTTTCCAATCATTTACTATGAAAAATAAATACTTTTCAGCACTAATGCTTTTTGTTTGCTTGTATTTGAGCGGAATTTTGCTTCAAGCACAAACAACAGTAATTGGCGGAGCTACCGGAAACGGAAACTTTGAAGCGG
>JBBALS010000487.1:0-1702 GCA_040402915.1 Flavobacteriales bacterium | reverse complement strand
TCTTCAGGACCAAAATGATGCAACAAACGAAAGACATGTTTTTCGCCGCGAGGATAACGTTTTGAGAATTCTTTTTTGTCGAATAAATTGTGAGTGACATTGCAGCGCCCACCACCCGAAACTTTCACTTTGGATAATAATTTTGATGATTTTTCAATGAGTAGAACACGTGCATTCGGTTTTATTTCTAAGGTTCGAAGTGCCGCAAAAAAACCAGCAGCGCCTCCACCTATAACCACGAAGTCGAAATTCGTTTTGTCCGTTTTGTTATTTTTAGAACCTTTCATATTAAGCACTCAAACTCGATAAATCTGATTAGCAAAGTTCATCAAATAAACCGGTTTTCAATCTAAAGTTGCTTTGTCATTTATTTGAAATGGGATTTCGAATTTGAAATGAAAATTCACCTAGCTTTTTAATTAACGATTCAAATGAGTTCATTTTCAATCTATTTCAAGATGCTTTTAATTCCCCATTGGAGCAGATTCAATCAATTGAAAATTAAAAAATAAGATTCAAAATGATGCTTCAATTGCTTTCTTTTTTCGTAGGTTTGCACCGAATTTTCCAAGATATATATGAGCGTTCTAGTCAACAAAAACAGTAAGATAATAGTACAAGGATTTACCGGAAGCGAAGGTACATTTCATGCCGGACAAATGATAGATTACGGTACGCAAGTGGTTGGTGGCGTTACTCCAGGAAAAGGAGGCAGCACGCATCTCGATAAGCCAGTATTTAATACAGTGGCCGAAGCTGTTGAAAAAGCGGGTGCTGATGTTTCTATCATTTTTGTACCTCCAGCTTTTGCAGCCGATGCAATTATGGAAGCAGCTGATGCTGGAATTAAAGTGATTGTTTGCATCACAGAAGGTATTCCGGTAAAAGATATGATTCTTGTTAAGGAATATTTGAACGGAAAAGATTCCCGTTTAATTGGACCTAATTGCCCCGGAGTCATAACTCCAGATGAAGCGAAAGTGGGTATCATGCCTGGATTTGTCTTCAAAAAAGGAAATATTGGTATTGTTTCTAAATCAGGAACTTTAACCTACGAAGCAGCCGATCAAGTTGTGAAAGCTGGATTAGGAATTTCGACTGCTATTGGAATTGGTGGAGATCCAATTATTGGAACAACTACACTTGAAGCCGTTCAAATGTTGATGGCTGACCCAGAAACAGAAGGAATTGTGATGATTGGTGAAATTGGTGGAAACCTAGAAGCTGAGGCAGCACGTTGGATTCAGAAAAACGGAACGAAGCCAGTGGTTGGATTTATTGCAGGGCAAACTGCACCTCCAGGACGTCGTATGGGTCATGCCGGTGCAATTGTTGGCGGTGCAGATGATACAGCTGCAGCAAAAATGCGCATCATGGCTGAATGTGGAATTCACGTTGTTGATTCTCCTGCAGTTATTGGTAAAACAATGGCAAGCGTTTTAAATAAATAATCAAAATTTAATTTGATAAAATTCAAGCCCGGTGTTTTCATCGGGCTTTTTCTATTAAAAAAATCTATCATTCAATCAGCATTTCCCTTTTCTTTACAAATTAGAATCGTATCATGACTAATTTTTTGGAAGCTTTATCGCCTATCGATGGTCGTTATGTTAAACAAACGCAGGCCTTGCGCGATTACTTTTCGGAGTTCGCATTGTTTCGTTACCGCATTCGTGTTGAAGTAGAATACCTCATTTCACTA
>JBBALS010000486.1:0-1709 GCA_040402915.1 Flavobacteriales bacterium | reverse complement strand
TTTCAAGACCGGTGCACTCGGCCACTATGCGAGCCCTCCGTGGGCAAACTTACCCTCTAACTACTTAAGCGGGCAATTCCAGGAGTTGTTCAATGACGATTGCCACACCATCGTGGTGGTGGGCTTCGGCAACAAACTTTGCATATTTCCAGCCATCGGGGTGGCCATCAGACATTGCCCAAGAGCGATCGGCCCACTGCAACATTGAAAAATCATTTGGGTTATCGCCAAAGCTAACGCAATCTTCACTTGTTAATCCTGCGCGTTCGGCCATCTTTGCAAGAGTTTGTCCTTTGCTCACGCCAACTGCTGAAATTTCGATTAGTGATTCGCTGGAATTAGAGTGAGTTATATTCGCAATTCCATCTAATTCGCGTGTTGCAATTTCTAACATTTGATCTGATGTGAACTCGTTCTTGGCGCATCGACCAAGCATCTTGAATGCTGGCTGATCAATCTTTTCTACAATATCTTCAACGCCAACATTATCTAAACCAATATCCCACTTAGTTGTATATTTAATTTCGCGGTGAAACTCATCATCATATTCAACGGCAAAATAAATTCCTGGTAAATGTTTCCGTAATCGCTTAACAACTTCTAATTGATTCTCTTTCGGCATTAACCACTGTTCTAAAACTTTACTATTTATTAAGTCATACAAAATTGCGCCATTTGCACAAACTGCATTTCCGAATCCAAATGCATCACGAATTTCATTCATCCAACGTGGTGGTCGTCCAGTTATAAAAAATATCTCGATACCAAGATCGTGCGCTTTTTTAAATGCGGCTACTGTGCGATCTGAAACAGGACCAAGGTGCGGAACAATGGTTCCATCTAAATCAGTTGCAATTAACTTTGGGCGCTTACCTGGGATCATAAAGAAGGCACCAAAGTATCTACGCCCAGGAACGGGCGAAGTGCCTTTGGAACATTTACTGATCCATCCTGGTTTTGATGATTTTCTAAAATTGCAACAATCATTCTTGGAACTGCGACGAGAGTGCCATTAAGTGTTGCTACAGGCTTAGTTCCAGACTCATCGCGATATCTAATATTTAATCTGCGCGCTTGAAATTCTGTGCAATTAGAAGTGCTTGTTACTTCACGATACGCGTTCTGAGTTGGAATCCAAGCTTCACAATCAAATTTACGGATTGCACTTGAACCTAAATCACCAGATGCAACATCGATAACCCTAAATGGAACTTCCATCGCTTTAAGAAAATCTTTCTCCCATTCAAGAAGTCGTAAGTGTTCCGCTTTTGCTTCTTCTGGTTTAATGAATGAGAACATTTCAACTTTATCGAATTGGTGAACTCGAATAATTCCGCGGGTGTCTTTGCCATAACTTCCAGCTTCGCGGCGGAAGCAAGATGAATAACCGGCATATCTGATTGGTAAATTCTCTAAAATTTCATCCATGTGATACGCCGCAAGTGGAACTTCACTAGTTCCAACTAAATAAACATCATCTTCTTCTAAGTGATAAACATTTTCGGCGGCTTGACCAAGGAATCCAGTGCCTTCCATTGCAGCCGGATTTACTAGTACAGGTGGAATAACCGGGATGAAGCCAGCTTTTACGGCAGATGAAATTGCATAATTAACTAGTGCAAATTCCAACATGGCACCAGGGCCAGTTAAATAGTATGAACGTGAACCTGCAACTTTTGCGCCTCGTTCGGTATCAATTGCTTTAAGCA
>JBBALS010000485.1:0-1710 GCA_040402915.1 Flavobacteriales bacterium | reverse complement strand
TCTGGTAGTGAGAACCGCGGTCACTTCGCACATCAATCCCTCCTAACCAAGAAAAACCTTTATCGTTTTTATAATCCAAGGTCGACATTAGACCCGTCCACATGTGGTTGTTTACTGAGGTTCGAATGAACTGATTTGATTTGGTTTCTGAAGTACTGTAAACTTTATCGATGGTTGTTGAATTGGAATTGTACACCGAAGTGAAATTGTATTGTCCAGTAACACTATCTCTTGGGAATGCCGATGAGCTGAATGCATTTCCACCACCACGTCCGACAGATAAATACGCAACTGTCGATAAAGTCAGTTTGGGTTTAATTGAATAAAAATGACTCAGATTTACTTGCGGTTTATTATAGTAATTAGTATTCGGATTCAAGGCATTTTGAGTCCCGTTTTCATCGGTGTAATTTCCCCAACCTGGATTGTAGCGTGGTCCTCGTGGACCTTGGTAAGCCGTTGTGTAATTGCTGAATCCAGCTGATGAAGTAGATGAATTTGGTGTGTTATTTAAAACAGAATCAACATTCACACCCAATTTCTCGGCCAATTCTCGGCTATAAATTGCAACGGGAACACGCGATTGTCTTTGTCCATGAACTTGAGGCGCACCGTTTACGCTCAAGGAAACCAAGTGTTTACCTGCTTGTTTCTGCACTTTGATAAAGTATGACCAAGCTTCGAAAAATGTTTGGTCGGTCCATCCATTTCCTTTTTTGTAACTACCTGCACCCACAATTCCCCATCCGTTTTTCATGCGACCGGTATTGAAACCTGCTGATGTTTTAATCATGGCGTTGTTACCCACTTCCTGCTTAACAAAAATATTTTTCTTGGCTTCAATCCCTTTGGTAATAATATTAATTGTACCACCAACCGACTGAATTGCCAATTTGGAAGCGCCCAAACCTCGTTGCACTTGCATGCTGCGCGTAATGTCCGATAATCCATCCCAATTGCTCCAATACACTTGCCCGTTTTCCATATCGTTTACTGGAACACCGTCTACCATAACCGAAACATTTCGTTGATCGAAACCACGAATGTTAACACGCGAATCGCCCATTCCTCCACCTTGTTCGGTCGCATAAACACCGGGTGTAGAATTCAACAACATGGGTAAATCGCGTGATGCACTTTCTTCTTGAATTTTTTGCGCCGTTAGATTCGAAAACGCGATGGGAGTTTCACGACTACGGGCCACATCAGCAAAAATTTCAACCTCTTTCATATCGGTCGATTCCAATTTCACATTGATGTTAACCGGTTTTCCTGCAATTTTAATTTTCTGAGTAGTTGATTTAAAACCCACATAGCTGAATGTGATTGTGTAATCGCCATCGGCAAGTTCTTTAATTAAGTAATTGCCATCAATGTCGGTAACGGTTCCTTTCCCCGGTCCATAAAGAACCGATGCTCCAATTAATGTTTCGCCTGTACTGCTGTTTTTTATCGTTCCTTTTAAAGATCCTTGAGCCCAAATGCTTGAGAAATTTGCAGTTGAAAGCAGAATTACTAGACTGAATTTTAAAAAATGCTTCATTTATTTAGAGATTTTAGACGAAAAAAAAAGCTAACGATTTCCCGTTAGCTTTTATGAAATAGCATGTTCGTTTAACGAATCACGATCTTTTCTACAGAAGTGTTGCGATCTACATGCTGAATTTGCAAGTAGTAAACTCCACGAGGAAGTTCATTCAACATTACTTT
>JBBALS010000484.1:0-1715 GCA_040402915.1 Flavobacteriales bacterium | reverse complement strand
AGTCCATTGCGCCCATTACGATGGCAATCTCCATGGATAATAAAACCAAAAGAGAAACGAGTTGATAAATTGATGCAGTGTAAGAACGAATTCCGCCCTGCGAGTCAAAGTTTGATACAGCAGCATTTAATCCTGCATTCATGATCTTCTGATTCACCATTCCTGGAAAATCAAGTAGTGTTTGGTAAATTTTTTTCATATATATATTGATTAGCAAGTACAATTAAATCAATACTTTAGTAAAAATCAATAGATTTTATAACGATTATCATTTATTATCCACAAAAGAGCCATAAAGGCTGTAATTATGTGAATAACCATAGAAAAATGATAAAATGAATCTCGTGTAAATTATTCAAAAACAATCATTTACGAATTAATAATTATAAAAATATCCGTCGTTCAACGAATTCGTTGAATCATTCCCGAATCAGTTTTTTAGTTTGCGCAGGGAATTGGCAATTCCAAAGAATGTTGAATCATTGGAGGGTGTTTCAGTGATTCCAATTTTATTTTTATTGTAATTGTCTAAAAATCAATTTATTTGCGGGTACAAATAAGCCATGGTTAAAAAAATTTCATTATTAACATTGATTGCAATTGCATGTCTCCAGTCTTTAACGGCCCAAACGATAACGCAAATTTCTGGTCCCGATTGTAATGGTCAAAGTCATGATCTCTTTCAAGAGTTAGATGCAGGCAAGGTGGTAATTTTGCATTTTTTCATGCCCAATTGTGGAAGTTGTATTCCTCCTGCCAAGGCAATTCAAAAAATGGCAAATGGTTTATTGTCGAAATATCCAGGTCAAATCAAGGGCTACGCAATGCCATTTAACAATTCAACCACGTGCACTTATGCATCGTCTTGGGTGGCTAGTAATGGATTGTCGTTTTATACTCCCTACGATAGTGGTGCAGCTCAACTTGCAAAATATGGCGGGTTTGGTATGCCAACGATAGTGGTATTGGGGGGTAAAGCATCGAACAGGAGAGTTTTGTTTTTTACCGCAAGTTTTGCAACGAATGACACGCTGAAAATGAGAGATTCAATTGTGGCACTTTTAAAAACGGCCGACAATAAGACGGCTTCGGCTCAAAATAGGCTTAAAATTTATCCCAATCCCACATCGGATAAGCTTACTATAGAGTTGGGTGAAAAATCAAACCCGACACAATTTATTGAAGTGCGGAATTTGATGGGAACCATCGTGAAGAAATTGGAAATGGGTGATCCTGGTTTAATTTTTTCAATAGATACCCGGGAATTCCCCGTTGGAACTTATACGATAACACTGCACGAAATGGGTGCAGTGTCATCGAAGCGATTTACAGTGATTCATTAATTATTCAAAAATCAAAGGCAACACTTGTTGGCCTTCTTTTGCTGATATTTTCAAGTACCAAACGCCGGCTGAGACTTGTACGTTGAATTCTTGTTGTTTGAGTTCGCGGATCGACCAAGTTTGGCCGATTTGACCTTGAATATTTACAAGAGATATATTGACATCATGCAAGGGAGTTAAGCAATTCAATACGAATGCTCCGCTACTTGGGTTGGGTGTCAACTTTAATAGGTTTGCAGGAATTTCTTTTAATCCATTTACGGCAAATGTGATGCAGGCAGAAGTATCGGTGCAGCTGTTTTCAGTCACGGTTAGAGCAAATTTTCCGTCTTGAGCCGGTGTGAAATCTTTGTTGGTGGCCCCAGCAATTTT
>JBBALS010000483.1:0-1729 GCA_040402915.1 Flavobacteriales bacterium | reverse complement strand
TTTAATGAAGAAGAAACTGCAACAAGCAATGAACCAATGAAGCCATTGTGTTTTAGAAATTGCTTTTGCATGTGTGCCAACGACTTCAAAAAAACGTTTGCTATGCGCTTCATTTACTGGAGAAGTTAGAAATGTAACCATGATCCATGTTGCACTTACAAGTGTTCCCAAAAGGATTAATTCCAATGAATAATCATTCAGTAAGAACTGCGATTTGAGCGCATCCAGGACGTTTCTAAATGCAATGGAATGCTCCTGTAATTGATGATAAATAAATGCATAGATAAGCGAAGCTAACATTGCCGTTAGTTGTGACCATGCATTGATTCTTGGCCAAAACCACCTTAAAATAAATACAGGTCCAACTCCAGCCGATATCACAAACAAATGCCTTACAATGCCTAATAAGGAATCAAAACGAATGGCCGTATACACACTTAACCACGTGAATGCTATCATCCATAAGCGTGGCAGGAAATTCATTATTCGTTCGAAAGGTTTGATGTTTAATTTCTGCACTTCTCCAATAACCATACTTGCCGACCACAACTGATAATTAGCACTCAAGGAAACAAATGCTAAGAGAAACATGATCAAACCTGGCCACTTGACCCAATCACTTAAATGCTGCAAAAAAATAGCAATTAATTCTTCGCCTGAATGCAATCCATTGGCAGCATGCTCGCCCATGGCGTATAAAGGAATGAACATCAGAAATACCTGCAATACCATAAACAATAAAATCCCCGTCATAAATTGACGTGCTCTATTTTTTTCGGGTGTGTTGAGTAATTTCTGTCCTTCCATATCAGGCAAATCGCACAAAGACGCCAGCCACCATTGCAAACAAAGCAATACGAATAGATTTACCCAAGTAAATGTATCGCTTGTTGTTGGAAATAAATCCAAGGAAAATCCTGCTGAATTAATTTTCGCGGCGATACTCCAAGGACTTCCTCTTTCAATAAATAAACCGACACAAAAAACACCCAACAAAACAATAAATACAATGGCTGTTATTGCATCAGCTAGAATCCTTTTGCGGATATCATTTAGTAATGCAGCGCATGTTAATAAAACGCCCACAAGAATATAGGCATGTGCGATTGGAATGGCGAATCCGATTGAAATGATCGATGCAAATCCCACCAGTGTTTGCGCGAGGATTAAAGGGATTATAAATACACCCAAAAACACTGCGCGGAAAGCAACAAGAACCTGAGCAGACCAGCCAGAATAACGAAAAAGACTAAAATCATTTTCCGTTTTAATAGGTAATTTCTCCCATAAACCAGAGAAGAAAATCAGTCCCGTTGCGAGCGAAAACATGCCACTCCAAGCTATCCATACACCCGGCAAATTATTACTCACTAAAAAGGAAGCAATGATCTGTGGCTCGTAAAGTATGGGCATGTTCATTAACAATGACAAACCCAGCAAGGATTGAATAGGGAATTTTTTCAATTTAATTTTACCAAATGCGAAATTACCAAGAATTTATAATAACACGTTCCTGTTCTGAATCAATGACCGATGTTTCCAAACAAAAAAACCCAAGTCGATTGCTCGACTAAGCTTTGATATTCATTGTTGAAAAAGATTTTGAACTAATTTCTGAACAATTTTGTTTGAACTCATTGATGCATCAAAAAAATTTAATTCTAAGGGAAAATAACTACAAAACAAAAAAGCCCAGTCGATTGCTCGACTGGGCTTTGATACTTATTGT
>JBBALS010000482.1:0-1731 GCA_040402915.1 Flavobacteriales bacterium | reverse complement strand
CGTCCAGGATAAGAATTATAAGATTTTTTATCTCTCCACATTCTTGACCAATACTGCTATCTGGATGCAAAGAGTGACTCTTGACTGGTATGCGCTAGAAATTACTGGTTCCGCGAAAGCACTAGGAATACTTACAGCCGTACAATTTTTACCATCATTCATCTTTAGTCTTTTGGGTGGTCGGCTAGCTGATAAATACAACAAGGCATATATTCTTACGCTATTAACTTTTTTAATGGGATCACTTTCATTTACAACTGGGTATCTAATCTTGAGTGGAAATCTTCCGTTTGGAACTTTGATTATAGTTTCTCTAATCGGTGGGGTTATAACAGCACTCGATGGGCCAATGCGCCTTTCACACATTACAGATTTGATTGGTAATGGAGAAGTATCTAAAGGTGTTGGGCTAAATTCTGTGAACTCTAACTTTGGCCGGCTAGTCGGCCCCTTGATTGCTGGATATGTTACACATTATTATGGCAACAGCTACACGGTAATTTTCATGGTTTCTTTTTTATACATCGTCTCCTCGATTATGATTTGGTTTTTCAAAAAACCTGCAGAGACTGAGGGCGCTGTCAATTTTGAAGTTAATACAGGAACTATAAAGGCAGGTCTTTCTCATTTGAGAAGAAAGCCAGATTCAATGATTGCACTAGTTTCTGTCTTCATAATTGCATTTTTTGCGATGCATTTCCCAACAACCATTGCACTAATGTCGAGGAAAGAATTCAAAATCGACATTAGATATTTTGGTCTGCTTTCATCCTCAATTGCTTTTGGTTATGTTTTCGGTGGTGTACTTATGGCAAGAAGGAATGGCTCTATAACATTGGAAAATCTGATGAGAAATGTAGTGATTTTTTCATTGATTCTCACAATTACTTCTATTTCACCCAATGTTCAAGTATTTGCAGTTCTTATTTTTTTCTGTGGCACGGCAGGATCAAATATGGTCGGATCATTTAATGCCTACGTTCAAGCAAATTGTGATTTTATCTATAGGGGACGAGTTCTGGGTGTCTATCTCTCGTGCTTTACTGCTGGAACAACGTTTGGAGTCTTGCTTGTCGGATTAGAAGCACAGTCATTTGGATCAAGATTCCCACTTTACATCGGCGCGTTTACATCTATGTTTCTAGCAGCCGTCGTAATACGTTATAAAAATAGAATCAGATACCGCTTACAATTGAAGAATTCTTAACTATTTGAAGGCTGAAATTCCAGTAAGTCCTTTGCCAATGGTTAGAAGATGCATCTCATGAGTTCCTTCATAAGTCAGTACTGACTCTAGGTTATTTGCATGCCTGAGGGGTGAATAGTCACTTGTTATTCCTGAAGCGCCAAGAATAGTGCGCGCTTCTCTGCATATTTTGATTGCGTTCATTACATTGTTGTATTTTCCATAGCTGATGATTTCTGGAGTAATTTTGCCATCTTGTTTTAGTTGACCAATATGCAAAGCAAGTAACATCATCAGGTTTAAGTTTGTTGACATTTCTGTAAGCTTGCTTTGAGTCAATTGATAAGAGCCAATAGGTTTTCCGAATTGCTCACGTGAAATTGAGTATCTTTGAGCAGTTGTAAAGCTGTCACTCGCCGCGCCAATAACACCAAAGACAATTCCGAATCTTGCCTCGTTGAGGCATCTAAGTGGTCCACTCAAGCCATTGGCACCTGGTAAGCGTGCCGAATCAGGAACTACGACATTTTCCAAGTAAACCGCAG
>JBBALS010000481.1:0-1738 GCA_040402915.1 Flavobacteriales bacterium | reverse complement strand
AATCATCCTGTTGATTTCTATAGTTTTCTGGCCATCGTGTAAAAAACCGTATGTAGGTAATACGTATGTGGCTCCTTCTATTGCTTTAAGTTTCTCCGAGAGCAATTCGCCTCCAAGTCCAGATTACAGCAATAATGAACATTGGGCAGCACTTCCATTTCGCAAGGACATGGCCGATAGTGTTCCGAATGCGAGTGTTTCCGATGGACAAGCAACCGCTGCAGTTGATGTCTTTTTTCTGCACCCCACCTTGTATTTGGAGTCTGTGGAAATGAAAAAGTACCCTTGGAATGCCGATGTGAACGATCAAGAAATGAACGAAAAAGTGGATGGGAGCACCATTTTAAATCAAGCTAGTGTGTTCAATGGTTCATGCAGAGTGTATGCACCTCGTTATCGTCAAGCACATATCAGTTCATTTTTTACAGCCGACCGAAAAAGTGGAGAGGCCGCCTTGGAATTAGCCTATCAGGATACCAAAGCAGCATTTCTATATTACATTAAGCAGTATAATCAAGGACGTCCGTTTATCATTGCAGGTCATAGTCAAGGAACTCAACATGCTGGAAAAATTATTCGTGAGCTTATTGAAAATACAGAACTCGAAAAGCAATTGGTGGCTGCTTATGTTATTGGAATGCCAGTTCCTAATGGGTATTTCAAATCGCTTCCAGTTTGCGATAGTCCCGACAAAACCAATTGTTACATCACCTGGGCTACATATCAAAAAGGATTTTATCCACCAAATTACAAGAGTTCGGGGTACGATAAAGGCATTTGTGTAAATCCCTTAAGTTGGAAAACCGATTCAATATTAGTTTCTAGAAATGAAAATGCGGGTGGTATTATTTGGAAATTCAATAAAGTGATAAAACGAATTAATGGAGCACAGGTGAATAATGGCATTTTATGGATTGAGAAACCGCATGTTCCGGGAAGAATGTTTATTAAAATGAATAATTATCATGTTGCCGATTACAATCTTTTCTGGTTCAACATTCGAGAAAATGTAAAGCAACGAACATCGGCGTTTATTCAAAATCAAGCATCTATTCAAGTTAAATAGCTCGTTTTTAGATTTATGGATTCTACTATTTCGTTAGATTCCTAGCATAATTTCTTAGATTTGAAAAAAATATAACATGAAACGAATATCTACTTTATTACTGATGCTTATAGGAATTCAAGCTTTTGCTCAGAATTGTACTACAGGCTTTAGCGAGATTGTTATCCAAATTATTGAAGACCCTTATCCAAACGAAACAACCTGGGATATCATCAACAGTGGAGTTATCATTGCTAGCGGCACCACCAATAGCGATACAGTTTGTGTTCCAAATAACAGCTGTGTTCAGGTTCAAATCCACGATTCCTATGGCGATGGAATTTATGCTCCGGGTGGCTATTGGATTTACCTGAATGGAACCGAATTGGCTCATGGCGACGCATTTGGTTCTGAAGCTGAACATGCCGTTGCTTGTCCACAAGGAAGCACATGCAGTCAGCCTTTCCCGATAACAACAGGCAGTTTAACAACATTGTTTGAGGATACTTGGTACACCTATTCACCAACTGTTTCAGGAATGTATGTGCTTAGTACATGCGTAACCAATACATGCAATACAGCGCTTTGGGTTTTCCAAAGTTGTCCAATTGTAGGTGTAACGGACGGTCCAATGGGAGCTTATACGTTCAACGATGATGCTGCAGGATGTGGAACTCAATCGTCGGTAAATGT
>JBBALS010000480.1:0-1745 GCA_040402915.1 Flavobacteriales bacterium | reverse complement strand
CCAACTCTTCCGCCCAAGTATTTCCCAAAAAAGCGCTCCATTTCTTTGTAAAAATCCATGCGATTTTCTTCGTTTCCAAATCCATGACCTTCATTGTCTTTTACCATGTAGGGAACATCGATGCCTCGTTTTTTCAACGCTTCAACCATCTGATCCGATTCGGCTTTTGCAACACGTGGGTCGTTGGCGCCTTGGGCAATAAAGAGTGGACATTTAATTTTATCAACATGGAAAACAGGCGATGCTGCTGTCATTAATTCTTTGTCTTTTTCAGGATCTCCCACCATTTCGTACATCATATCCAAATAGGGTTTCCAATAAGGAGGAATGGTACTCATGAACGTAAACAAGTTGGAAACACCCACGTAATCAACGGCGCAAGCGTATAAATCGGGAGTGAGTGTGATGCCCGCCAATGTTGCATATCCGCCATAGGATGCTCCGTAAATAGCAATGCGTTTAGGATCCGCAAATCCTTGTGAAATCATCCAGTTTACTCCATCGGTAATATCGTCCTGCATGGTTTTTCCCCATTGCTTGAAACTGGCTTCCCAGAACTTTCTTCCATAACCCACCGATCCTCTGAAATTCATTTGCAAAACAGCATATCCTCGATTTGCTAAAAACTGCACTTCGGGATTAAAGCCCCATTCATCGCGGGCCCAAGGTCCTCCGTGCGGATTGATAATTACCGGTAAATTCTTTGCTGGAACTCCTATGGGTAAAGTGAGGTACCCGTTTATTACTTTGCCATCGCGGGCAATGTACTTGATGGGTTTCATCTTCGCCAAGTCATCCTCTTTCAACCAAGGACTGATATCGGACAATTTGCTGAAACTGCCAGTTGTTAAATCATAAAAATAATAACTTCCATAAGAACGGTCGCTGCTTACGGTAATAAGTAATTTGTCTTCGTTGCGGTTTTGTCCGCTCAGCCCAACTTCATAACCCGGAAATCGCTTATCGAGTTTCTTTTGCAATTCTTCACGTTGCTTATCGAAAAACTGGTAATAGTTTTTATCAGTTTCATAAGCAACACCTGTTATGATTTTGCGTTTTCGACTTCTTAAAACATTAGATACATCTACTTCGGGATGTTCGAATAAAGTTGCAATTTCTTTCTTTTTAATTGGATCGTATTTAACAATGGAAGTGCGATCGCGTCCAATGTTTGAGGCCACAAGCAGGGTTTTGTCATCGAAATCGAAGTATAGCGGACTAAACGACTCTTTGAAGTTTGTGGTGATGAGTTCGCTGAATGGCTCTTTTTCAGAATTGCGATACAGAACGCCCGTATTGATTCCATCGGTTGTTGTTGCAATGCGAATGATGCCTGCATTGTCGGTTTGCCAGCCGGTAATATTCCCCGGGTTTTCGCCAACCATGGTCAGTTCGCCTGTGTTGATATTGATTCGATATGCATCGTAAATTTCTGGATTCCGCTTATTCAACCCGACAATCATTTCGTTCTCATTCTCAAATAAATCGTCAATGATTTCAGCACGAACATCATCTCCTACGGTTAATTCTTTTTGGTTTTTTCCGTCTTTGTCGACTGCAAACAGATGGAAGTTTTCGTTTCCTCCTTTATCCTGAAGAAAGACCAAACGATTGTCGTTTTTCCAGAAATATCCTTGAATATCGCGTTCTTTTGAGAGGGTAACTTGGACCTCTTCTGTTTTTCCAATTTCCGATACGAAAATGTTGAGGCGATTTTCCCATGGTTGCATGAATGCAAGGTGTTT
>JBBALS010000479.1:0-1746 GCA_040402915.1 Flavobacteriales bacterium | reverse complement strand
ACAACGCCTAATTAGATTCTCTCCCGAAGAGATACTTGAAGAACTAATTAGGCTGGACAAACAAGCCAAAGAATTTAAGCAAGAATTGTTTAGAATCAGCTGGTACATGCGGGGAGGTGTCACAGTAAATGAGTTACTGCACATCTATAGCTATGAAGATCGACAGGCAATTTATTCTGTGATTAATGAAAACATTGAAATAACCAAAGAATCAAATATGCCGTTGCTGTAAGTTAGTAGCGTTTGACCCGAACATGATTGGTCATGCGATCAACTTCAAACCCGTTGCCCATATCCTCCCAATCTCCATTGGGATTTTTATTTGGCGGCGTTTTTCCGCTAGGATTGTTGTCCGCTTGGCTATCAGCGTCTGCTGGCGTCACTTTTCCGTCTTGCCTTTTCTTTTCTGCTTCAGCGTCTGCTGGATTGTCTGGATTAGGATAATTGTCCGGCAATAGTCCAGCTGGTATGTCAGAATTTTTGTAAGCAGTTGTTTTTAAGAAATTGACCCAACCTTTTTTGATAAAATCTTCAGTCCATACCAATGGTTCACCAATCACACTGGCAATTGTGACCTTGTCACTGAACAGCAAAGGGCCCACAAGCGGAATGGCATTGAGTTGCCACAGCATGAAGTTGTCAATGAATCTTCTTCCACTGATGTCTCCGCCAAACTTGTGTGCATCCAAGAATGTCAGCCACAAAGTTTTTCCAGCAAGGCCAGTGACTTTGTTGGACACAATTTTTGATGCCCATCCCAGAACTGGAACTTTGTTCCACAGTGAAGGGAATGTCGCGACTAAATGAGCAGCCAATGTTGCTAATGCTGTTTTGTGATACTGATGAAACTCCTCAAGAAGAAATCCCGGCTTGCCATCAGAGGCAACGCCATCGGTACCTAGTGCAAGTCTGTCCAATGCCCAATTCATTTGCTCCCAGTACAAGTCCACAGCTTCGTAAATATCTTTGAACTGCCATGCATATAGGAACTTCGAATATAAACCCTTAGCAGTTAATGATTCCCAAGACGTTTTTGCTTTGGCTGCTTGCTCTCGAATTGCAGATTTAGCTGTGTTTGGTTTGCCGGCGGGATTGGTATTTTGCTTCCAGTCCTTGTATATTTTATTGTAGTAACCCACTGTGTCTCTTTCTATTTGCTCAATAAAATTAGTGTCGTTCTTGTAAGGGCTAGCACTGATGCGGGCATCCAACAGTCTGTCCAACTCCATACGATCCACAGGAAGTCCTTTCTTGGCATATTTGTTCAACACCCGAGTGGCAATGTCTGCGGCTACTTCACGACCAAATGCGGCTTGTGCAGTTTGTTTGCTCAAGAACTTCCATGCATATTCAGCAGTTTCTCCCGCGGCACCTTCAAGAATAATATCCAACACTTTCATATAGATTTTTCCATTATGACATATTTATACACTATTAAGATGAACTGCGTTCATCTGTTCATCGCTTGCGCTCGAACTTTTCTTTCTTTCTTTAATTGTAAAACACAATCAACTGCGAAGCAGTTTAAATATTATCTAGATTGTTCAGTCACACTTTGCCCTGGCGGGCAAAAATATTAACATTATCTGAGTTGAACATGTCACACTAGCGTTACAGCAGTTACAGAGGCGGTTGTCCGGTACCTCGAGCTGAGTCTTTATACAACGGCGGGTCTCAATGCATACGCTAACACACATCAAGCCGTGGGTATTTCTCCCTCTTTTAGCCTTTCTAAATTGATTTTAC
>JBBALS010000478.1:0-1748 GCA_040402915.1 Flavobacteriales bacterium | reverse complement strand
TACCAAAAAAAGACAATGCATACAACCTATAACAGCGCTCACCAAAAATTTGGGCGTTTCGGTTAATTGAAACATTGTGGACTTTTGTTACATTCGTGCTACTTAAAACATCACGTTCACCAATCCCAAACTTCTGGTGCCCGCGAAACGTTAGGTGCAATACCTAAAAAGCAAATAAGATAATCAATGGCATTATTTCAAAAGTTCGTTCTCAATAAACTGATCAAGTCTTAAGATAACACTAAAATTGAAGCAACATGGAAGCTGATCGGATGGGAAGAATTATAAATCATAGAAAATAATTAAAATGAAAGCAAACGAATTACAGATAAATAACTTTTTGCAAACTCCTACAGTTCAGTTTGTAATACCTGTATATCAAAGAAATTACGACTGGACAACTCATCAATGTGGTGAGCTCTTGAACGATATTATTTCAGTTGAAGAAGATAATAGAGGTACTCATTTCATTGGTAGTATTGTGTTTATTCATGAGGGTACATACAGCACAAGTGAGGTTAAAGAATTGGTTATTATCGATGGACAGCAACGCCTCACAACCATCAATATTTTGTATGTAGCATTGTTTCGTTTTGCAAAAGAAAAGAGTATGACCCAACAAGCAGAAATGCTTTACAATATGTTTTTAACCAATCAATATGTTCAACACGAATCAAGTAAGCTGAAATTAAAACAAACAGATAATAATGCCATTGCATTGGCGACTCTGTTGTGACAGAATTAGCCAATTTCATACAGACATACGAACCAGAAATAAAAGGTTTCTCCGATAAAAATATTTGGAGAATGAAGCAGTTTTACGAGACTTACAAGGACTTCCCAAAACTCTCACCACTGGTGAGAGAAATTAGCTGGACGAACAATCTGCTAATTTTTTCAAGATGTAAAACCATTGAAGAAATGGAATTTTACCTTAAAATAGTTAAACAAGAAAATTACAGTAAACGTGAACTCGACCGACAAATATCTGCAAGCTTTTTCGAGCGAACAATGATTGGCAATTCAAAACTCTCACCAGCGGTGAGAGAAAATAATAACGACTTTTCAAACGCCTTCAAAGACAGCTATGTTTTTGAATTTTTAAACTTACCTGACCCACATAGTGAAAGTGATTTACAACGTGGACTTGTAAGACAAATGAAAAATTTCATTCTTGAACTCGGGAAAGACTTTTTATTCATAGGAGAAGAGTATAAGTTGCAAGTTGGTAACAGCGACTTTTACATAGACTTACTTTTCTACCACCGTGGACTACAATGTTTAGTGGCATTTGAACTCAAAGCTGATAAATTCAAGCCCGACCACTTGGGACAACTTAACTTTTACTTGGAAGCATTGGACAGAGACGTAAAAAAGTCAAACGAAAATCCGAGCATTGGAGTTTTGCTATGCAAGGACAAGGATAGTGAAGTTGTAGAATATGCTTTAAGCAGAAGCCTTTCACCGACAATGGTTTCAGAGTATAAAACAAAACTACCCGACAAGAAACTTTTACAACAAAAACTACACGAACTATTTGACAATGAGACGGACGAGAAATAGAGCCACAACTGCTAACACCGTGCAAAAGATATTTGGGTTTCGCGATTCTATTGAAACATTTTAGTATGTTTGGAAATGGTTTTTCAGGTGGATCATTTCGGTAAAAAGTCCCAAACATCTTCTGCACGCAAAACGTTAGAGGTAAGTTATTAGCGTACCTTAGCATGCATTCGCAATTGCGTTAT
>JBBALS010000477.1:0-1750 GCA_040402915.1 Flavobacteriales bacterium | reverse complement strand
AACTTTTTCCATAAGAAACGTCGTCATCGGTATCGAAAATCAAATCCGGACCCGGATCGGCAGTAATGTAATATGGAGTTCCATCAGCAGCATAACCTCCTTGAGCATAAGTATTCTGCAATTCTGGAAGCTTGTTCACTTTTTGAAATTCCATCGTTGACGAGAATGTTACACCTAATCCTTTTTTGTATTTCCCCTTTTTAGTTGTGTAAATGATAGCTCCTGTACCAGCACGTTGTCCGTATAAGGCAGCAGCAGCAGGGCCTTTCAAAATAGTAACGGATTCAATATCGTCAGGATTGATATCCAATGCACGATTCGAATTATTCACCCCTGATAAGTTATTATTGTAAGGGTCATCACCAGCTGAAGACGTATAAGTTGTATTATCAATTGGAACCCCATCAACAACAATAAGTGGTTGGTTATTACCAGTAAAAGTTTGATTACCACGAATATTGATTTTACTTGATGATCCAGGTACACCTCCCGAACCGGTAATTTGAACACCCGCCGCTTTTGATGCAAGTCCTTGGATGATATTCGATTCACCGGAGCGAACCAAATCGGATCCACTTACTTCGGAAACTGCATATCCCAATGCTTTTTTCTCTTTAGAAACCCCAAGTGCTGTTACCACAAGTTCCTTTAGGGTTCCTTTAAGCTGCATCGATATATTGATGACTTGCTTGTTGGCCTTAACTTCTTGAGTTTCCATACCAACATAACTAAATACAATTACACTCTCTGGACCTTTAACGGTGAGCATGTATTCACCACTCAACGATGTGAGCGTATTATTACTTGTACCTTTTTCGAGTACAATCACTCCGGGTAAAGCTGAGCCACCATCAGATTGGTTGCTGACACTTCCTCGGACAATTTGTTGAGCATGAACACTCGCAGTTATCACGAGTAGCATCATAAACAACTTCCATGACAGATAATTTTGTTTCATAGGTAGAATTTTATGGTTTCTACAATGATAAATAAATTACCGGTTAATGTTTCAAATTTCTGAATTCAATATTGAGGTAGTTTACTTGAATTGTATTGTGAAATTGTCAAGTAATTGAATATCATAATTTAAAAATCAATTTTTTGAAATATCAAGTTATGAACAAACGAAAAATTTATTAAAACTTTCAATATTTCGCTTGCTCCTGAAACTGCAAATCAAACAAACGTTTGTAATATCCTTCTTTCTTTAATAGTTCTTGATGATTGCCCTGTTCAACAATTTTCCCTTGTTCCATCACCAAAATAACATCTGCTTTTTGGATGGTTGCTAAGCGGTGGGCAATGACAATGGATGTTCTGTTTTGTGTAACCGTATCAATGGCTTTTTGAATAAGCTGTTCGGTTTCGGTATCAACCGAAGATGTGGCTTCATCTAAAACCAAAATGGCGGGATTAAACAAATAGGCGCGAATAAAGGCAATGAGTTGGCGTTGTCCGGCGCTTAACATTCCGCCACGTTCCATCACATTAAAATCGTATCCACCGGGCAATCTATTTATAAATTCGTCGGCACCTACTTTTTGAGCAGCAGCAATAATCTGCTCTCGACTTATGGAAGGATTGTTCAGTGAAATATTGTTTGCGATACTGTCCGAAAAAAGGAAAACATCTTGCAAAACAATCGCAACATTATTTCGAATAGCTTGGACATCAAATGTATTAATGTCACGATCATCGATACGAATACTACCTTTTTGAAACGCATAAAAGCGGTTGATGAGGTTAATGA
>JBBALS010000476.1:0-1758 GCA_040402915.1 Flavobacteriales bacterium | reverse complement strand
AAGAATGTGCTGATAATCCCGATAGCTATCGGGAGATGTGCTGATGAGAAAAAAATGTGCTGATTTGCTAATATGTCGGTTTGCTAATATGTCGATTTGCTAGTATGCTGATTTGATTTATTGTTTATTCCTTAATTAACTTTTCTTGAAAGAAAGTTTTATTGTTTGAATTGATTTTCATCATATAAATACCACTTGCCAAGGACTGAACATCGATTTTTGAAGATCCCGAGTTCAAGTTCATTTTCAACACTTCTTTACCATCTATTGACAAAACCGTTAAAACGGCATTTGAATAATTACTGGGAATATCAAAAGTTACAAATGCATTTGTAGGATTTGGAAAGGCATGAATATCTGATTGAAATGTAGCTTGTGAAAGCCCTGTTGATGTTACTGTATAATTTTGGGCAACATTGATTGGTGAAACAGTGGCGCCTAAACGATAGTCTTCGAAAAACGCAATCAATTGTTGTGAACCGCTGTTTATATTATCCAAAGATGTCATTGCAGCCAAACCTTTATCACTTGAAGTTGCACAGATATCATACGTTTCTGAAATACTTCCTTGATTCATCACTTTTAAAGAAATTTTCTTGCTTGCATTATCGAGTAGTAAAAAAGCAAAATCATCGTTGAATTTAACCAGGCAATTTTGCAAAGGCTGAACATTGGTAGTCACATCTGGATATAAAAGGTTGCCTGATGGATAAGTGAATGACAAGGTATTTAAATCGATGGTTTGATGTTTTAATCCAGCTTCATCAAACGAATTCCAATTGAATTTATAAAGTACTTCCAACATATCGGAATGTATATATGCAGAAACGAATTTCGAATTTATAGAACCATCTAATGGTGTTCCTAAACCTGAAATTTGTGGTTGATCACCAACTATTTTCTGCAAATAAGATTTTCCTGAATTAGTATCATGATATAGAAAAAAGATAACTCCTGAACTATTGGCAACAATAAATGTGGGCGAATAAAACAAACTACTTGATGCAGCAATTTGATGAGAACCTGCGGTTATTCTCGTTCCTGCATTATCGAATTGTGCAACATAATACGAGCCATAGGTCGGATTGAATTGTCCAGGAACAAAATACACTATGGTTGCACTACCATCTGCATTTTCAATGATTTTGCATTTTGAATTATTGGTATGGGCAGGATCAATAATGGATTTCCATTGAATTTGACCAGCTGCATCTAGCTTAAATAAGGAATCACCCGCCGCAACATATAAATTATTGTTTGGACTTAAGTATGCACCCATGGCAATTGCATTGAATACTATTCCAGCATCGCCATTCCATAATTGCGAGCCATTCTCTGAAATCTTATTAGCACAAGATGATTGTCCAAGATCGGTGTTGTAAGATGAAACACGAATGAAATTTCCCGAGGGATCTACAAATGAATGCTGCAATGACAAGGTACTACTCCCCAAAGGATGATTATGAGCATCCATTGATTGTGTCCAATTATTTGTACCATTTGCATTTAACCGAATTACCTTGTGTGTGTATATGCCATTACTTCCATCTTCCCAGGTAAAATAATACCCATTGTTTGCATAATGAACATTCGATATTCTCGAATCATTCGCAATGGGAAGATTTTGAGTTAAATCAGTCGACCATTGTGCAGAAAGCATCAAGGAATTAAGCAGTAACGAAAACGTAATCAGACAGATATTTGTCATGAATTGTATTTTTTATAATATTTTGAGAAACAAGTGTAGTTGAATTTTAC
>JBBALS010000475.1:0-1765 GCA_040402915.1 Flavobacteriales bacterium | reverse complement strand
TTTAAAGTTAGGTTTGGCTTTTTTCGTAACGATTCCAGCGGTATCGCTCACGTATTCTATTTCCTTAATATTCACCTCGCTCAAAATATAACTTTCCACTAATTGCAATTGCGCTTGCATCTCAACACTTTCTACAGGTATCAATATTTTCGATAACGGCTGACGCACTTTTAATTTTTCCTTTTTTCGTAACGATAATATCAGCGAGCAAATCGTTTGAGCCATCGCCATTCTGTCTTCTAACTGGCCATCAATCGCTGCCTCATCGGCCGGATATAAATAACTTAAATGCACGGAAGGATATTTAAACTTACTGGCTGAAATATTGATATTAACTCTGAGCGAATCGGTTAAGTTTTTATACAACCACTCTGCAAAAAATGGAGCAATCGGACTCATCAACTGACTAACAACCGTTAAACACGTAAACAATGTTTCGTAGGCGGCTTGTTTATCTGTATTCATATCGCCTTTCCAAAATCTTCGTCTGCTCAATCTTACATACCAATTGCTCAATTGATTATCGACAAATCCTTCTATAGCCCGTGCAGCTTGGGTAGGCTCATAATTGTCATAATCAGCAGCCACTTCTTTAATGAGATTCTGTAATTTCGATAAGATCCATTTATCTAATTCGGTGGCATGTCCTTCCAATACTAAATCTGCCTCATCATATACAAAACCATCGATATTGGCATAGAGCGCAAAAAATGAATAGGTATTGTATAAGGTGCCGAAAAATTTTCGCTGTGTCTCCACAATGCCGTCACTCTCCTGCGTTTCGTTATCCCAGCTAAACTTTAAATTATCCCACGGATTGCTATTGCTAATCATGTACCATCGCACTGCATCAGCGCCATATTTATCTATCGCCAAAAACGGATCCACGGTATTCCCCAATCGCTTACTCATTTTGTTGCCGTTCTTGTCGAGCATCAAGCCATTCGAAACCACATTTTTATAAGCCACTGAATCGAATAGCATCGTCCCTAACACATGCAAGGTATAGAACCAACCTCTGGTTTGGTCAACCCCTTCTGCAATAAAATCGGCCGGAAAACTATGTTTAAATTTCTCTTGATTTTCCAAAGGCCAATGCCATTGTGCATAAGGCATCGCGCCACTATCAAACCATACATCCATCAAATCTTCTTCTCGTTTCATCGGTTGCCCACTAGCAGAAACTAAAATAACGCGGTCGATATAAGGCTTATGCAAATCGATAGCAGCATCATCCAACGGGAAGTCTGCGGCTTGCATCATGCCGGCCTGTATCGATTTTTCTACTTCATTTTTTAAATCAGCTATCGTACCAATTACTTTCACCTCCTCGCCATCGGCACTTCTCCAAATCGGCAGAGGTGTTCCCCAAAATCGTGAACGAGACACATTCCAATCGATTACATTTTCTAACCACTGCCCAAATCGCCCTTCTCCTGTCGATTTCGGCTTCCAATTAATCTCTTTATTCAAATCTACCATTCGGTCTTTTACCGCAGTAGTGCGAATAAACCAACTATCCATCGGATAATAAATAATCGGCTTATCAGTTCGCCAACAATGGGGGTAGCTATGCTCGTACTTTTCTGTTTTAAAAAGTTTATTCTCGAGTTTTAACTTCAATACAATCATGTCGTCTGCACTCATGTATTTATCCAACTTCGGCACAATCTCTTTCAATCTTTCTTGTTGCTCTGTAAGATCTGCCGCCCTTTCTACGTCGGTTAAATAAGCTTCTTTTACATACTTTCCTGCCAAAGGAAAA
>JBBALS010000474.1:0-1768 GCA_040402915.1 Flavobacteriales bacterium | reverse complement strand
TCTACCTAATGGGTGACGATTTACCTTTCCAAAGGTTTTCACCTGACGAATAGAAATATCCGTTAATGATGTTAAATCTTTTAGAACACGAGACGCAGCAAAATCTAAATCTTCTGTAGGATAAACGAGGTCGCCGGGTAATGCCCAATAATTTTCGAATGGCTCAGTTCCTCTTTCAATAAGGAGTACTTTTAATTGGCAATCGTGATAGCCAAATATAACACAGTCAACCGAAAAGGCAGACTTAAAGAAATCATCAATGGGAATAGAATACAAATCTTTTTGTTGAATTAGCGATTCAATATTTTTCAAGTAATCAGTCATCTCACAATATTTTACGCATCAAATATACAAAAACAAAAATATGGATGTTGTATGATTTACAATAAGACGTATTTTAGCAAAATAAATTTCATAAGTAAAATCGGTAAAAATGAAAAAACTATTACTCTCAACTCTTTTCATGGCAATAGCGGCAAGCGTTTATTGTCAGACACAAATGTCTCTGCCTGTATCGTTTCAGGAAACAAACGTTAATTATAATCTGGTAGGTTTTGGTGGAGCTCAGGCATCTACTATTGTAACCGATCCAACGAATTCTTTAAACACGGTTGCTAGAGTAATTAAAAGTGCAACTGCAGAAACTTGGGCAGGAACTAGCATTACAGATGTTGTTAATAATGTTCAAGTTGGATTTTCTTCACCTGTTCCTTTCACAGCCACGGCAAAACAGATGACTGTCAGAGTTTGGTCTCCTGATGCAGGAATTCCAGTACGTTTGAAAGTTGAAGATTACTTAGATGTTACTCACACTGTCGAAACTGAGGCTGTTACAACGGTTGCAGGCCAATGGGAAACATTAACGTTCGATTTTGCTAATCAAGCACCCGGAACGGCGGCATTAAATTTATCTTATGTTTTCAACAAGGCGAGTATCTTTTTTAACTTTAATACTGCAGGGGCAATTGCAGGTGAAAAAACATATTATTTCGATGATATACAAATGGGATCAGGCGTTTCAACAGGGCCTTTTAATATCACTTTTAAAGTAGATATGGCTGGGAATACAGGTGCTTTTACAACTCCTGAAGTGAACGGGGTTTTTAATGGTTGGTGCGGAGGATGCGCTCCAATGAGCGATGTAAATGGAGATGGAGTTTGGGAACTTGTTATTTCATTACAACCTGGTACATACGAGTATAAATATGCAAACGATTCATGGGCCGGTCAAGAAACTTTACTTCCCGGTTCTTCTTGCACGATTACTACTGGCAACTTTACAAACCGAACAATTACTGTTTCTCAAGATGCCGTTTTACCTATAGTATGTTGGGGCACTTGCTCAGCTTGCGGGGTTAATAATGGTCCTTTCAATGTTACCTTTAAAGTTGACATGAATCAATCGGGGCAAACTTTCACTACGCCTGAAATTAATGGAACATTTAACGGCTGGTGTGGCGGTTGTGCACCAATGAGTGATGCTAATAGCGATAATATTTGGGAAATTACCATTCCGCTTCAAGCAGATACATTTGAATACAAATTCGCTTACGATTCATGGGCTGGCCAGGAGACCTTAACGGAAGGGACTTCTTGTACTATTACTACAAATGGCTTTACAAACCGTTCTATTATTGTTACTGCCGAAACGTTACTTGATGCCGTTTGCTGGGCATCTTGCACTCCATGTGCAACAGGAATTGAATCTTCTAAGAATTCAGGGAAAAGTATCATTGCGTTCCCGAATCCTGCGAGCGATCGTTTATTC
>JBBALS010000473.1:0-1771 GCA_040402915.1 Flavobacteriales bacterium | reverse complement strand
GCCAGCAAGAAAAAATAGGATAATAATCGATACAAATCTTTGGATAAGTTTCTTATTGAGTAGTAACTTCCCAAAATTGGATCAGATTATTCTCGATAAATCAACAGTTTTACTGTTTAGTGATGAATTGCTTGAGGAGTTTATTGATGTTGCAGTTCGTCCAAAATTCCGGAAATTCTTTTCTACAGAAGATTTATTAAGCCTTCTTAATCACATAGAAAATAATTGTGAATTTGTAAGGATTGTTAGTGAAATAAGTATTTGTAGAGATTCTAAAGATAATTTCCTCCTTGCATTGGCTAAAGATGGACATGCAACATATCTAATTACGGGAGATAAAGATTTAACCTCTATTGGAAAATTTGAGGATACAGAGATTATTTCTATTGCTGAATTTCTAGATAAAATTTAACAAATGATTTGTATTTAAAGAACGTTTATTCAAAAGTACTAGATTTTTACTTTATGCTATTGCATAAAATAATCCACCAAAAAGCAGATTGCAAAGGCAACACTCGCGATGCCATTAGTTGTTCCAAAAGCGAGGTTTACTCTGCTTAAATCGTCGTGTTTTACGATGCTGTGTTGATACACCAAGAGCGAAAGGAAGATTACCGCTCCCAACCAAAAAAAGAGTCCGAATGCTCCAAGAATGCCTGCTGATATTATAAATGCAGCTGTGAAAAAATGCAAAACTGTTGACAATGCCAGGGCTTTTTTGGTTCCCAGCCAAACTGGAATGCTAAACAAATTTTGAGAGCGATCGAATGCTTCATCTTGCAAAGCATAAATGATATCGAAACCGGCAGTCCAAAATAAAACAGCAAATGAAAACAACAAGGGTAAGAATTCAAATACGCCGGTAACTGCTAAAAATGCGCCGATAGGAGCGAGGGAAAGTCCAAGTCCAAGAATGAGGTGGCACAACCAAGTGAATCGCTTTGTTAAACTATATCCTAAGATTACGCTGAGTGCAACGGGCGATAAGAAAAAACACAGTGGATTTATAAACCAAGTTGTTGCAACAAATAAAACAGACATGCCAATTACAAAAATCAATGCTGCTTTCGATGATATAATGCCTGCAGGAATTTCACGGTTGGCGGTACGTTCGTTTTGCTCATCAAATTTGCGATCTATAAAACGATTAAATCCCATGGCTGCACTGCGTGCGAAAATCATACACAATACAACCTTTAAAAACAAAGTCCAATCGGGGTTTGCATGGATATGGTCTACACCAATAAAAAATCCAATGATTGCAAATGGCAATGCAAAAACAGTGTGACTGAACTTTACGAGCGAAAAATAATGTCGAATAGAAAAACTGCTCATCGTTGCAAGGTTTGTTCGAAAGGAGTTCGGTGCAAAATGGATCTACCCAAAGTAACTTCATCGGCATATTCCAATTCGTCGCCAACAGCAACACCTCGAGCGAGGGTGCTTACTTTAATTGGGAAATCCTTCAATTTGCGAAAGAGGTAAAAATTGGTTGTGTCGCATTCCATGGTTGCACTTAAGGCCATGATAATTTCTTTGATATTTCCTTGAGCAACACGATTTACAAGACTGTCAATCTCTAAGTCGGAAGGTCCAATGCCATCCATCGGCGAAATAATCCCTCCCAAAACATGATACAATCCACGGTATTGCTGGGTGTTTTCCAATGCCATCACATCCCGAATGTCTTCTACAACACAAATGGTTTCTCCATCGCGTCGCGTGTCAGAACAAATTTCACAGATTTCAGAATCGGAAACATTGTGGCACG
>JBBALS010000472.1:0-1778 GCA_040402915.1 Flavobacteriales bacterium | reverse complement strand
AACGGGGTGTCTGCAGCCATTGCAGAGGCGGAACCGAAAAGCCAATGAGTAGGGAATCTAAGATGAAAAAATTTATACTTTTTACAATGACTGCATTGGCAGTTTTAACATTTGATTCTTGCAAGAAAGAAGGATGTACTAATGCCGACGCAGACAATTATGATTCATCTGCAAAAAAAGATGATGGAAGTTGTACTTACACTGGAAGGTATGTTATATGGTACAATAGCGCTACAGCTGTCAATCTGGCTTATCATAATATTACCTCTTTAACATATTATGTTGATGGAGCTGTTGTTGGGTCATCAAGTGCTTCGGTTTATTGGACAGGATCTCCAGATTGTGGAACAAATGGTTCAATTACCGTTTCAAAAGCTCTTGGCACAAGTAATAGCAAATCATTTAGTTATTCAGTAAAGGACCAAGATGGCACAGATGTTTGGAGCGGCACTTTAAACTTTGTTGGTAATCAGTGTACTGCACTTCAATTGACTTATTGATTAATGATAGTGAATTAAGGAGCTTATTTTTTAAGCTCCTTAATTGTTTTAGGAGATCTGTATCCTATTTCTATATAGAGGAGTTACCAAAAAGCCTAAAATTTTGGATTTTAAAAATAATAAAATGAAGAAAAATTTACTAATCATTGCTCTTGTTTTTCTAACAATCTTGACAATTGACACTTATGCTCAGAGTCATAAATGTGCAACAATGGAAATTCTAAACAAAAGAATTTCAAACGATCCGAGTATTAAAGAACGAATGGAAAATTCGGAAGCGAAAACTCAAAAATGGCTTGGAGAACATTCAAAACAAAAAGGAGAACGTTCACAAATTATTACTATTCCAGTAGTGATTCATATAATTTGGAACGATCCAATTGAAAATATATCTGACAATCAAATTTATTCACAACTTGACATTATGAATGAAGATTTTAGGATGTTAAATGCAGACTCCTTAGATGAAACACACCCATTTTGGGAATTTACTGCAGACAGCGAAATTGAATTTTGTTTAGCTTCTGTAGACGAAAATGGTGACGCTACAACAGGAATTACAAGAACGCAAACATCTGTTTTAACTTGGGACGACAATAATTCAGGTGATATAAAATCAACCGCAAATGGTGGACTAGATAATTGGGATGCAACAGAATACTTAAACATTTATGTTGTTAATCTTGACGGTGGAACATTAGGTTTTGCTACATTTCCAGGTGATTTAGCAACAGACCCATATATGGACGGTGTAGTAATTAGATATGAAGCTTTTGGAGACATTGGCACAGCAGGTTCAGGCGATTTTCAGGCAAATGATGGTGGTAGAACTGCTTCACATGAAGTTGGGCATTGGCTCAATTTAAGTCACATTTGGGGTGATACCATTTGCGGAGATGACTTTGTTGACGACACAGAGATTGCAGAAGATGCAAATTATCAATGTCCAAATTTTCCATATAACGATAACAGCACTTGCGGTTCTGGTGCAGACGGAGAAATGTATATGAATTACATGGATTACGTTGACGATAATTGTATGAATATGTTTACAGTGGGGCAAGCTGCTAGAATGCAAGCAGCGTTAAACGGTCCACGAAGCGCCCTATTAACTTCAAATGGTTGCGGCACTCCAAATTCTATTGAAAATAAATTAAATGAAAAATCAATTGAATTATATCCTAACCCTAACAATGGAAACTTCACACTCAACTATAAAAACTCAACAATCAAAAACGCAACAATTAATGTGTTTAATGTATTAGGTGAAAACATACA
>JBBALS010000471.1:0-1778 GCA_040402915.1 Flavobacteriales bacterium | reverse complement strand
CGTTGCATAGCAATAGGTGAACTTGGATTTAATTCCTGTGCTTTCTCATAGTATTTAATAGCGCTAGATCCATCATTGTAAATCATGTAAGCATCACCATTTAATATCTGAATCTCGGGATTACGGAGTTGGAGCTTTTCAGCATCTTTTAATAATGTAAATGCTTTAGGAATATCATTCGGAGCGATAGTAATGTATGCTTCGGCAATACGAATGAGCACTTCTGGATTTTTTCCCGCTCCCATTTGAAGCGCTTTAGCGAATTGTTGATCTGCAAGTTCTATGTTCCCTTCAATTTTAGCAATCTTTGCCAAACCAATGAAATTCAATGGATTATTCAATTCATTCTGAACCCCAAGGGTATAAAGCGTTTTGGCAGAATCGGTATTTTCCGCTTGCAATAAATTCTCGCCGAAATAAAACCAATAATCTCCTTTCATAGGAAACTTCGCCACTAATTGACGAAACACGGAGCTTGCCGATTCATATTGCTCATTTAATGTATGGCGCTTTGCCTCTTCTAATGTTTGTGCATTTGTGCTAAAAGCAATTGCTAAAAGCAAACAAATAAGTGTGGACTTTTTCATACTATTATTTTTAAAATGATCTAACGATTTTAATTACCGACATCAACCAAACGAATTACGCCATAAGCTGGAACCAATCCTGATTTAAGAACAATGCGTTGACCTTTGTCGCCTGCAATGAACGATGCGAAGCCCGTACCAAGACGGGTGCCAATTTCTCGGTTTATATAAAAAACATCACGGCGAAACGGATATGATTTGTTTGCAAGATATGCCTGATAAGGTTGAGTATATCCAAGAACTGCATCTGGATCATTTTCAGAGGAGACGCCGACAACACGAATACGCTTTAAAAAATTGCCACTAACAGAATCTTCGGTATCACTAATCCAGTTGGACGAAATAACACCAATTGACCAAGGATGCTCTTCTACATATTTAACAACTTCTTCGTTCGAATTAACTGCCGAACACAAAGCCGGCAATTTTGCAAGCTTGAAAAGTTCTTTTAAGTAGCGCGCATTTCCTGATGAGGGATGATCGAACACCACACGAATTTCTTCTTTCGAAGATCCCGGTTTAACATCCATCCAACTCGCTGGATTTTTCGTAAAGAGCTGCTGCAATTGCTTATAAGAAAATGTCGAGTCTGGATTAGAACGATTAACAATAAATGCCAATCCATCAACGCAAATTTTGGTAATCTTTGGAAAAATCGCATGCGACTTGAAATACACTTTCTCCTGTTCAGTTAGTTCCCTGCTTGTAATGATTGCACGCAAAGAATCCTTCATTAACAAATCCATTAAATCGCCTTCGGAGCCATAAGTTGCATTGATCTTTGCATTCGGATACAATGACTGAAACGTTGATATCTCAGTTTCCAAAAGTAATTTATACGAATCATCTACACCAATTCGGATATTTCCACGCGTTGTACTTTCCTGTGTTAAAGAATCTGATGCACTTCCGCAAGAAGACAAAACGAATGAAGCGATTATGCTAAATGTTAGAATAAAAATCCTGTATTTCATTTTAAGAATCACGATCAGTTTTAGAACTTAAGTAACGAACAGAACGGAACAATCCGTATAACATAACAACAATTCCAATTAGTGTTTTATATTCTTCCGGAACAATCGTAAAGAAGTTCGTAAAAATGAGTAATGAGCCAATGATGATGTAAACAACAATCACCACAAGGCTCATTACCCGCAATAGTTTATTCAAGGGGAAAGAATTAACGCAACG
>JBBALS010000470.1:0-1780 GCA_040402915.1 Flavobacteriales bacterium | reverse complement strand
CAGGGTAGGACCCTTACCGAATGAGTCATGGAATTTCGACATAAGAGACACGTCGGCGCCAGCGAAACGATTTATCGACTGCCAATCATCGCCTACAACGAGTACAAATTTCCCTTTCAACTTGAGTAGCGATTTCACCAATCTAGCTCTAGCAGAACTTGAGTCCTGAAATTCGTCTACCAGAATCAAGTCATAATCAGGAACGTATATATTGTTCTCAACCATACCCGCTGCTTGTATCAACATATCTTCAAAGTCGATGGCATTTACAGCATTCAAACGGTTATTCCACTCGACATGAATCTTCCAGTAAATTTCAAGAAACAATTCAGTTCGATCACTTTTAAGATGATTCCACTTTCCCAATAAGCGAGATGTTATCTCTGCAGTAGTCAACGAATTAGATTTTACGTGAGTCATAAACGTTCGAACGAGTCTTATGATTTCTGCATCTTCAATATTTGTATAAGCTGCCTTAGGTCGATCTGGATCCCAGTTAAGTTTGACTCCACGATTTATGAGGTTTTCCTTAAGGCCAGTTAAGCCATTTGAAAAAACAACTTCTCCGAAGGTAGTTTCGATCAGCTTTGTCTTATTATCGGAATGTAGTTTCCGCTTCCACTGAATTTCCTCAAGATACCCAGTGAAATCAGGAGGCGGATTTCCCTTTTTATCTAGAGCCCAATGCTCATGCCATACATCGATTTCTGGGTAATAAAAGTCTGGTTTATATTGTCGATGCTGTGCATTTGCAGTCTTAACTTTGTAATCACGCTCGTACTGATATGAAACCCCGTGCAAATAGAGCCAGTTGGCAATCATGCGCTCACCATGGCTTCGAACTATTTTTCCATCAAATGTTCGGTAGCCCTGCTCTTTGGATTCCGAGTCCCAAGCATCGTGCTCTATCCCAGAAAGTTTTATAGTTTCTGGTGGAAATATCAACCGATAAAGGTCCCATTTATATTTAAAGTCCTCAGAAGAATCTTTCAGCTCTTTAACAATTTCTGCTATCTCTTCGAAATCTTTTCCTTTATCTACCCACGGTGCAACGGCTGGTCGTTCATTGAGCGCTCTTCCAATTACATCAAGCCCAAAAGCGTGAAAAGTTGATGCTTTTATCCCAGTTGAATCTATGTTTGCATTTTCGAATCTAGCCTTAACTCGCTCTTGAAGCTCCTCCGCGGCAGCCTTATTGAATGCCAAAAGTAATATTTTTGAGGGGTCAATGAAATTCTTCATAGTTGCATATGCCGCTCTAGCCACCATGACGGAGGTTTTCCCTGAACCAGCAGCGGCAACAAGTAAAACTCGATTATCAAAAGTTATAACCGCAGTACCTTGTTCCAAAGAAAGCGGTTTACTTTCAATACTCTCTAAGAATTGCTTCTGGGATGTGAGTTCTGCATAGAGAATTTCTTGATTCTTCTCATCAAACATGGAATTCAGATTCAAGTTTAAATCGACAAGCGCTTGAATTTCATGCTCGTTAAATCGGGGAGTCAGGCTTAGCCGCTGGATAGTTCGTTGATTTGTGAATTTTGGTTTGCTGTCGATCAAGTCATCAATCACCTCTTGAGGTATCCAGCGTTGTTGTGCGTGGTGTTCAGCTAAGACCTTTTGAAGCTTCATGGACCAAACTCGAGATTGACTTAATTCAAAACTTATCTCCAAGAGCTTTGCCTCAATACGGCTGAGGCCCTTTAGTCGTAATAGGGACTCACCCTCTGCTAACAAGTGCCATCTGAACCAGCGACGTTTTGTTTCGAGTTTTATGGTT
>JBBALS010000469.1:0-1781 GCA_040402915.1 Flavobacteriales bacterium | reverse complement strand
CAACTTCATTGAATATCGAAAATAATCGTTTGGAACTTTTGAAGAAAGCATATTTGCGAATTTATGATGAAGCAAATTTTGATTTCGCGACACAGGTTTTTACGCATATTCCAAACCAATCAGCCCTTCGTGAATTTTTAATAAATGTGAGGAAGGCTAATCAAGTTGTTCCAGTTAAACCAATTTGTCAGGTGAATGAAATGGAGTTCAAAACTATCAAAGATCCTCTTGCTGCAGAATCTTCCTCATCTTCACGTTTATCAATTGCCCGTGATCAAATTCCAAGATTTTCATGTTATAAATCCAATCAGATAAAACAACTCGTTGCTTTATTCAGTTCTTCTTCGGATAAATTAAATCTTGCAAAATTTGCGTTCGATTTTGTTGCGGATAAAGAGAATTATTTTTTTGAGATAAGTCCCTTGTTTTCTTCAAGTATGGACCGCCAGTCCTTGAGTAATTTCATTGCGACCAAAAAATAATTGGATCTGAAAATTAAGGTGAGTCAAAGAGGAGTTAAACAATCATTTCCGGGTTTCCGCTGTTTTATTTTTTAAAAGCGAAGCCGAAATCATGAAAGCCATGCTTGCACCAACCAGGATAATTCCAAGAAAATAGAGGCAAAGATGCGTTTCAGTATTGCTTAAAATGGCAAAATTCCCCTCTTGATCGTTGGCTACTTTGATGAAAAATACATTAGATGCTCCATGTTCTTGTTGCCATTGAACCATCCGCTCCACCCACATATTGTTAATCTTGTAGTCATAAAAAAACATGAAAACCGATGACAAAGTAGCAGTTAATACAAGCTGGTACATACCGCTTTTTATTCCTTTTCTAAGAGTGAATTTATTTCCCCAATCGACACGCTTTTCTCGAATCCCAATGAATAGCATGATGAATACAATCAGTGAATTTCCATAACCAGACAAGAACTCCAATTGTAGATTATGAGAATGGAATCCTAAATAATACTGTGTTAATGTCCATGAAATCAACAGTATAGCTCCAAGTGCCCCAAACTTAATTTCTGGTTTTACCTCCATGTGGAATTATTTTATTCGCAAAATGTACATAGAATAAAATACATAATCGCCAAGTTGACTGCAAAAAACTTTCACTGAGATTGTTTGTTCGTTGATACAATTGATTTCTTATTTTTGCATTCAACCATTCCAAAATGAAAAAAATCACGCTACTGCTCTCGCTTTTCTTAATTTCTACTCATCTTATTATTGCTCAACACAGTAAGAAAGGTTTTGAATATTCGGGAGTGAAAACTCGTGTTTCTCTCATTGGTAAAAGCAAAATGTTTTCTGAAGGTGTTAAGCCAGTCAACTTCACGATTTATTGGAATAAAAAGAAAAACACAATTCAGGTGAATGCTGGAGAAAAGGATACATGGTATACGATTATTCTCACGAAAGTGGATACCATTCAAGGTGTTGAAACTCATGTTGGATACTTAGAAGGTAAATCTCCAAATCTAGATGTATCAATTCCAGATAAAAATCGATACGAAATACGATTTCAGATGGATCGTATAACTATTAAAAAAGGAGAAGCTCGCCTCGAAGAATTTCTAGTTGATGGAGCAACCATTTGGAACGATCAAACCATTTCAAGTAAGTAAGCAATTAGGAAATTAATTCGCAATTCGTAATCCATAATTCGTAATCCATAATTCGTAATCCGTAATTCGCAATCTGTAATTCGCAATCTGTAATTCGTAATCTGCAATCCGTAATTCGTAATCCATAATTCGTAATCCATAATTCGTA
>JBBALS010000468.1:0-1789 GCA_040402915.1 Flavobacteriales bacterium | reverse complement strand
TTCTTTCAGTTAAAAGGCAACTGAAAAGGGTATAATCTCAGCCACACGTTAATGCAGCACCCCTTGATTAATTATACAACAAATCAATGAAAGTAATTTGAAATGCGCAAATAAATTATTCGCTTTCTGATTCTGTGCTACTTAACTCTAGCGAATTTTTTAATGCCTTGCGGTTTGTCTTGATGATTTTCTTGAATTTTTTATCCATCGATTTTTGTTTCGACTTGATGCTTTTAAAAAAATCTTCTTCTGCTTTGATAAAAACTGGAGTTGCCTTTTCGATGAGCTCCATTCCTTTGGTAGTTAGCAATAAGGAACGAGAACGCGTGTCGAGATGATGTGCTTTTCGAATGATGTACTTGCGTTCTTCTAACAAACGAAGGACTTTGGAAACCATCATTTTATCGCAGTTTGTATTATTGGCAAGCATCATTTGTGTGATGGGTTTGTCGATGGTTTTATTCATCGTTGCCAATGCATTAAGCAATAGAAACTGAACATGTGTGAGACCAATAGGATCAAGCACGATTTTCATGCACCTCTGCCATAAATTAGTGATCTGCCAAACTAAGAAACCAGAACATTCGGATGGATCTTCGAAAGCAAGTTCGAACGATGGGACAAGGCGTTTTTTCATTTTATAGAGAATATTCTTGCGTTTGAGATAGTATGAAACGCTTTTAAAATTTATGCGAAATTATTAAGATTGACCTTATTGGCCTAATCGAAGATTACGCTTCGGGATAAAGCAAGTATTTTTTTCGGATTTGGCGATATGCATTCAAACCAGGTTCCCAACTTTTGCGAATTTCCACTTCCGATTTTCCTTCCAAGATTTGTTTGCGGAGTTTATCTGTTCCAGCCAATTTATCGAAAAAATCGTTGAAGTATTTGGGGTTCTTGCCACTCGATTCGTACAAATTTTGAAGCCAAAAAAGGTAAATCAATTTAGTGTCTCGAAGAAAATTCTCTCCAAATCCACTTAAGTTAAATCCTTTACATTCCTTGTTTTCGTATGGCGGCGATTTACTACCTGGTCCACTTTTCGGTGTAAAGCTAAAATCTCCTAGCGTGCAATCTGGAAAGCCAATCATCTCGAATGGCTTTGAGGTTCCTCGTCCAATACTCACAATAGTTCCTTCAAAAAAGCAAAGCGAGGGATATAAATAAATGGCATTCATGGTTTGTAAATTGGGCGATGGCGCAACGGTAAGTTGATAATACTGATTGTGTTGCCATCCTTTGCAAGAGATAACCTGAAGTTTACATTTCAATTTGTTTTTTAACCAACCTTCACCATTCACCATTTTAGCATATTCACCAACGCTCATTCCATGAACCACCGGAACTGGATGCATACCAACAAACGAAGAAAATGCAGGATCTAAAACGGGTCCATCGGTATAATGACCGTTTGGATTTGGACGATCGAGTACGATAAGTTGAATGCCTTTTTCGGCACAGGCTTCCATTACCAAAGAAAGTGTGGAAATGTATGTGTAGAAACGCGCACCCACATCTTGGATATCAAAAATTACCACATCAACATCGGAAAGCTGCTCTGGTTTTGGCTTTTTATTGTCGCCATAAAGTGAAATAAGAGGTAATCCTGTTTTGTTATCTTTAGTCGATTTCACTTTTTCGCCCGCATCGGCAGCACCTCTGAAGCCGTGTTCTGGAGCAAACACTTTCACAATATTTACCTTAAGCGAACGAAGCGTATCAACCAAATGTGTATTTCCGATTAGCGATGTGTGATTCGCAACCAAAGCAACACGCTTACCTTTTA
>JBBALS010000467.1:0-1801 GCA_040402915.1 Flavobacteriales bacterium | reverse complement strand
AAATCAACGGTTTTCAGCGGAAGAAATGACTGAGGAGTTTGGCCAACTTAATCCATCGTTTAAAAAACATATGCAATTTTTTTTAGCCTTGCACTTTTGGAAATATGACCAGCAAGTAGAGCCCCAATTAATTTTTGAACAATTGGAAGAATTTATTCAAGACTTAAGCATTTGGTATAAAAATTTAAATGAAACGCTACCTACTTTGTCATTCATTAGGCATGGGAAAACACCTCTCAATGATGGATCATTTTTAGGAGTTGGCAGAAATCCAGATATTTTACCATTAGAATCTAATCAGATACCGGCGGATGAATTTGATTCAATTTATACAGGGACTTTGCAGCGAACTATTTCAACAGGCGCGGTATTAAAAGGTTCAAAAGAAATTAAAGATCCTCTATTAAATGAAATTAATTATGGGTCTGCTGAGGGGCTTTTGTATCCTGAGTTAGCAGAAAATTTTCCTGATTTGGTGGAAGCTTGGGGTCGAAATGAAGATCCTAAATTTCCTGGTGGTGGGGAGTCCCAACAAGATGTAGCGGAGCGCATAGAAAAATTTATGGCTAAAGTTAACCCCAAGTATAAAATAGCTATCGTGACCCATAATGTGGTTATTAGGGCTTTGATTGGCAAAGTATTAGATTTACCCATTCATGCCTGGTTTAAATTGAATCCAGGGCATTTAGAAAAGCATAATTTTAGAATTTTTCAAAACAGGTTGATCCCCGAATTATCAAAGGATCAAAGAATTCGATATAAAGATATTTGACAAAACATGAACACTGAGCTTATTAAATACGGCTATTTTTGGGTTCCTGGGAATGAATTCGAGGAGTTTGTCCTTTCATGGAAACAAAAGGTGGAAGTTGTTGAGCCAGACGCTGTTTATTTACATCACCCGATACACGCTACTCTTTTTTTATTTTATGGAGAAAAACAAAAAGAAGATGAATATGTATCGCTCATTGAAAAAAAAGCCCCATTTTTTAAATCAGTTGAATGGTTAGTTTTTGAAAATGATGTGGTGACCGGTGGGGATACATTAACGATTGGTTTAGAAAAAACGGTGGGTTGGGAATTACTCCAATTGAATTTAGCGGAGGCCATTAAACCATTCATTTTAAAGCCCATTGAATATCCAAATGAGTGGAGTGGACCTTTTAAAATATCACATCAGAATTTTGGCTTTCCGTTTGTTGGCAAGCATTGGATGCCCCATGTAAGCATAGCATCATTACAAAATAAATCGTTTATTCAAGAGGCCATTCATATGCCAATTGAAATAAATGAAATAAATTGCGGTGAATTGGCCTTGTACCGAATAGAAGGTCAAACCCATACAAGAATATATGCGAATTAACTTAATTCCGATGGCAGGTGAAGGTCAGCGCTATGTAGATGCCGGCTACCAAATCCCCAAACCTTTTATTGAAGTGGATGGATTGCCGATGGTTATTCATGCGTGCCAATCCTTGCCGAAAGCAGATCGATATATTTTTGTATGCCGCAAAAGCCATTTGGAAAAATACCCAATGGAAGAAAAAATCAAAGAATATATTCCAAACGCCATTATTGTTACTCTTGACCATTTGACGGAAGGCCAAGCGATTACTTGTTTAGCAGCGCGAGATTATATTCCAGAGGATGCCATTTTAACGATTGGTGCTTCGGACAATGATATGACTTACGGGGAATCTGAAATGGAACGTTTATTTTTAGATGACCAAGTGGATGGGTGGATTTGGACTTTTAGAAATAATCCAGCGGTTCTTCAAAACCCTAAAATGTATGGTTGGGT
>JBBALS010000466.1:0-1810 GCA_040402915.1 Flavobacteriales bacterium | reverse complement strand
GAATTACGGATTAAGAATTACGGATTAAGAATTACGGATTAAGAATTACGGATTACGAGTTATCAATTACGAGTTATCAATTACGAGTTATCAATTACGGATTACGAATTTATGATACTCGTATGCGTTTTCCTGGGCGTAATTTCGTTTTCTTACTCATTTTATTGAGCTTACAAAGTTTGGAAACAGTGGTTCTATTCTTACGCGCAATTTTACTGAGTGTGTCGCCTTTACGAATTTTATGGTACTTCCGTTTGGAAACTTCGGCTTTATGCTTTTCAACCTTTCTTAAATAATCGAAATTCGCAGGACTGATGCACAATTCCTGCGTGCTACAAGTATAGTTCTCGAATGAAATTACATCGCGAGGATTGATTTGTTGACCCAAGAATCGTACTTCAAAATGTAAATGACTACCGCGAGAATGTCCAGTATTTCCACCCAAACCAATTCGATCGCCAGCTTGGATGTATTTGCCAGCCGAAACATTGATTTGAGAAAGATGCGCGTACAAGGTTTCTAGTCCATTGAGGTGTCGAATAATAACGTAATAACCATAGGAAGGACTAAATCGAGCTACTCGAACCGTTCCCTCGAAAGCGGCTAGAACTTCATCACCCGTTTCCAAATTAATATCTATACCATAATGATATCGTGTGCGACGAAAACCAAATTCAGAAGTTATTTCACCGCAAGTTGGATGCGCATAATCGCATTGCACATCATGAAACAAGGTTAAAAATGTTGAGTCTTTCTTTTCTTTGAGATTCAAACCATAGGGATTTATTCGTGTTGTATCCCAAATGGCATTATATAAATCGCAATTGATGAGTGCGCAAATATCTTCGTCATTGATATTCTCGAAAGACTCCAAATCGGCAGCAGCAGAATCATCTTCTTCCTCCAATAGCTCTTCAATTTCATGCAAATCAGGAGGAATAGTATCGGGAGGAGCAATGGAGGTAAGCGCAAGTGATTGGTCTTTTTGAGCTAGCAAAAATCCCGTTGAAAAGATGAATAGAAATGAAAAAATGTATATCCGAAATTGAACCATGCTAGAATGAAACGAAAAACCCAGTATTTTTGTATGGATTGCCAAAAATAATCTTTGCAGTTTCTTAATCCAAGTCTAATACTTCAATTTTGTCAACAAACGAAAATCATTTACCCGAAACCATTCATCAAGCTGGTAAGCTCCATCAAGTAAGCAACCGAAAATTTCTTGACAAACTTAAAAGAACCCACCAAACCAACTTGGACAATCAATTTCAAGATGTCCATGATGAGGTATTTGAAAAAACGGATTGTTTGGCCTGTGGAAATTGCTGCCGTACTACTAGTCCGATTTTTAATCAGAAGGATATTGAGCATCTATCCAAGCGTTTGCGACTAAAACCAGCTGTTTTTATATCCAACTACATTCGCATGGATGAAGACGATGATTTCGTTTTGAAGTCTTCGCCTTGCCCTTTTCTCTCCGACGACAATAGCTGTGGTGTTTACGAAGATCGTCCAACGGCTTGCCGAACTTATCCACATACCAACCGCAAACGCATCCACCAACTGCTTGATCTAACGTATCAAAACAGTTTTATTTGTCCTGCAGTTCAGCAGATTTTGGAAAAACTAAAAGTGAAGCTAGGTTTTAAGACTTTGGATGTAAAATAGTTCTGTTATGAAATCAGTGTATGGTTTAAACAAAATTTCTGTTTGACCAAATACAATTGAAGATGACAATAATCAATTTCGGAAACTCAATTTTGTGGGATTGTTTTAAATTTTTGATGCTTTCACAATTCGAAAATTAACA
>JBBALS010000465.1:0-1812 GCA_040402915.1 Flavobacteriales bacterium | reverse complement strand
GGTTATTTTCCCTCCTCGCTCCATGCGGGGAGGGTTTTTTATTTACGGATAAGTTTTCCATTTGCATCTCGCTGAGAAGTGAAGCCAATTACACAACGGCAATTTATTGTGAGCTCACCTGGTGCGGTAATATCGCCCGGCTGCATTGCCACCGCCTCAACTCCATTTAATCCAATTTGCCGAAATGGCTCAAATTCTTCAACCTGATTATTATCCAAAGCAAGATGCGAGTAGTTATCTTTTTTTGCAAAACTCCTTTCTTTTCCGTCGCCCATTGAAATCCAAACTTTCCACACCTTAAAACGCTGTTGTCTTCCTGCATTCATGATGCCGGCATTTGCCGCCCGTGTAGATTCAGTTCGTACGATTGTGTTGGCACGGCTTAAACTTGTCAATCCACTATTAAAAATACTATCCGCTATTTGTGGCGTTGATAATCCATTGTTTATGCCGTCGGTTATTAATTTAAGAATGTTGTCCTTAGTAGTTTTGTCTATCCAATTGATTAAGGTTAATCCGTATTGATTAAGATATTCAAGAACAAAGGCGGTGAATACTTCGTTGCTACCCATCGCTCCGGTATTGAAAGCCTTTTGCCTTGCGAATTCCTTAGATTGTTCCCTGTACAATTGTGTATAAATTGGATAGGCAATCTTTGAAATCGTTTCGGCGTATAAGTTTTGTAGAAGTGTGAATAGTTCGGAATTGTTGGTCGTGTTGCTTAATTGTGCATAAGCAGTTTGTAAACTCGTATTTTTAGCATTGGACAAAAACTGTCCAATTTGTATTTTAAACAATTTGACAAATTTTGGCAAATACTTTTTTTCGATTGCCATTCGTTTGGCTTCGACTTGCCTATGATATATTTTTCTTTGCCTGTAATTCATGTATTAACTTTTGCTTATACGATTCCCTCGCCCTATGCCTAAATTCCTGCTCAATCTTGCAACGCTGCTCGATTTCCAATTTAGGAAACCGAAGCATCACCGCTGCCCATATCGTTTGCATTTGCTCCGTCGTTATTTCCATTTGCATAGTCATTTATCATTCCGTTGATGTCAACGTTTTGGTCTTCAATTGGTGTAAGTCCGCTATTAATATAAGCCTTATCAAATTCTCCGCCCAATGGTTCGTAATTCATAGCCATACGTTTTTCATCCAATGTAAGCCAGTAGGCCTGAGCCAACTGTGCCACCAACTTTTCAATATCCTTTTGTAATTCAGGAAGTGCTGTTATGTCAAAGTCAATGTACTCCATGCCTAGACCTACATTTGGAATTAGCCATTTGTTAAGCTCATCGCGCAATTGACCTAACATTGGCACGACGGTATTTGTAACTAAATCACGGAGTGCATTTTGGTAATTATTATCGCTCATGTTATCGGCCGAAAAAAGAACGACTGGCATACCAAACACCCTACACCATTGCTCTAAACTAAACTTCATTGTATCAATGATTTGCATTTCGGCATTTGATAACCCGAAGTTCAAATATTCCCACGGTGTTTGTAGCATCGCAACCGTTCCGCCTTTCGTGTTGTTATTGATGCGGCTTGCTAATGCGCTTTGCATTTGTGAAGCCTGCAATTCCGTAACCATTGGTATTTGGTTTCCAACTAGTTTTGGAACAAGCGCACCCTTCGCCCCGCCGTTTGCCATTTGTGAAGCTGCTGACTTTTGTGCCTCAACGCCCATTAAGTAATTATTCCATGCCGCACGAATTGGGGAAAGACCTCGTAAATGTTCACGAGTGCTTACGTCAAAGTTTGGATTCCATGATTTCCATTGCATCACGTCGGATTTTGCAAGGT
>JBBALS010000464.1:0-1818 GCA_040402915.1 Flavobacteriales bacterium | reverse complement strand
CAATTCTTCTCGCTCCACTTTCAATCAAACGTTTGGTTACATCATCATGCATTCCTGCGCGCGGTGGATCGGTAATAATTACATCCGGTGCACCATGTTCGGCAAAGAATTCGGGAACCAGGACATCTTTCATATCACCTGCAAAAAATTGCGCATTCGAAATACCATTCACTCGGGCATTGATTTCCGCATCGGCAACCGCTTCTGGAACATACTCAACGCCTACTACTTTTTTAGCCTGCTTGGCAATAAACAATGCGATAGTTCCAGTTCCTGTGTATAAATCATACACAATATCATCTGGTTGAATATCCGCATACAAACGGGTTTGTTTATACAGCTCGTAAGCTTGCAAAGCATTGGTTTGATAAAAGGATTTGGGACCAATTCGGAAACGCAATCCTTCCATTTCCTCTTCAATAAATTCGGCACCTGCGTGCACACAAATTTCCAAATCTGAAATGGTATCGTTGCGTTTGGTGTTGATGGTATAAAGCAAGGAGGTAATGGCTGGAAACGCTTGTCTCAAATCATCAAGTAAAATAATCACTTCAGGATTTATTTCCGTGATGCTCAAGCAAACCATCCATTCGCCTTTTTGGTTATTTCGGAGTAAAAGATTCCGAAGAACTCCAGTTTGCTCCATCAAGTTAAAGAAGGAAATCCCCAATTCTTTGGCGCGTTTGGCCACAAACAAACGAATCGAGTTGCTTGGTTCGGGTTGCAGGTGACAATTATTAATCGATAAAACCTTGTCGAATCTTCCGGGAATATGAAATCCCAAAGCAGCACGATCACTGAAGTTTTCGGTACTTCCTATCTCGGCTTCCGTTAACCAGCGACTGGCAGAAAAGGTATACTCAAGTTTATTGCGGTAATAGAATTCTGAGGGAGCGCCCAAAATGGATTTTATTTCAGGCAGATTCACTTTTGCAATGCGAGTCAAGGCATCGTTTACCTGCTTGGCTTTGTGCTTCAATTGTTCTTGATATGAAATCACCTGCCATTTACATCCACCACATACGCCAAAATGTTCGCATTTGGGTTCAATGCGAAGATCGCTGCGCTTGTGAAAATGAATGGGTTTTCCTTGACGAAAGCCACTTTTTTTACGGGTAATTTGAACATCTACAATATCGCCAGTAACGGTTTGTTCAACAAATACAACCATGCCTTCTTTACGGGCAACACCCATTCCTTCCGAAGCTAAATCGGTAATTTCGAGTTCTTGGTAAACTTGATATGCTTGTTTGCGCGAGCGTCTCATCTTTAAAAAAAATTTTGCGCAAGTTCATGAAATTGGGTGAATGAGCGTAATAAACTACCTTCGCATCGCTTTTTTATTTTAACAATCTATAATCAATTCACTTACTTATTGGTTATATAGAAGTATCAAAATTCAAATTATGTCCTCGCATTCAACTGTTTCCAACGCTGTTTTAAACTCAAACGAGTCATTTATTCATCTTGAAGAAGCACACGCGGCTCACAATTATCATCCTTTACCAGTGGTTCTTGAACGCGGAAAAGGAGTTCATGTTTGGGATGTTGAGGGAAAACAATATTTCGATTTCCTTTCGGCCTATTCGGCAGTAAACCAAGGTCATAGCCATCCTAAAATTCTAGACGCACTCATCCAACAAGCACAAACGCTTGCACTTACTTCACGTGCTTTTCATAACCGTGTATTTGCTGAGTTCAGTCAGTTTATTACTTCGTATTTTGGATACGATCGTGTTTTACCAATGAACACAGGCGCTGAAGCTGTCGAAACGGCAATGAAATTGTGTCGAAAATGGGCCTACCAGAAAAAAGGAA
>JBBALS010000463.1:0-1828 GCA_040402915.1 Flavobacteriales bacterium | reverse complement strand
TTTCTTTGTTTATGACCAATGAATCCAAAGTTGCTTTGTTTATTTTTGTTTGACGAATAGCTTGAAATGACTCTTTGGGAGAATCATTCAAACTAAATGGAGGTAAAGGCAATTGCTTGAATTTGGGAAATTCGCTCAGCGTAAATTCGGTTAGCGTGCTATCCCAAAACGAAATTTGAACAGGGATTCCTTCCTGAATCCAACCTTGAAAATTCGATATGCCTTTCTGTTGAACCCGAAAATCGAGCTCGGTATCAACGAGTTTTCGGCTTAGATTTTTATAAACAATGACGCCTTTCTTGTTTTGTAAATCGCGCACTTCGATTTTTAATAAACCTTCATGTCCGAGCGAAAGTGGAATTTTTAAACGGGCAATAAATTCAATGGACTCATCTGTATCTGCAGACTCCATTATAATTGGGGGAATTATTGCCGGTTTTCTTCTTTTGAATTCGGAGTAGAAAGATGCTCGTATAACAAATCTTCTTCGTGGCTTTTCACCTTCTAAATCGGGCAAAAAAGCGAGCTGCCGACTGGGTATTTTAATTTCTACCCGCACATTTTTTTCATCCAAGGAGAAAAATTCAATATTCGAAAAAAATGAATTCTGCGGAAATTGATAAGCAGAAGCGCGGTTTTGTGAAAATGGATTTTTGTTAACCGAACAGCCAGCACTTAGCATTAGCAAGAAGATGAATAGCTGTTTCATTCAGAATTCCCAATTATCAATTCAAACATTCAAATAAAGTCAATTCCCAATGAAAAGAACAGAGTTGACCTCTATATTTCTTCGAAATAATTTCAATTGGGACTTCTTAAATCCTTGTATCTTCGGCGGGTATTTTCCAACTATGGCACTTTATTTCCACGGCAACGCGCCACTCAAATTTCAACATCAGTATCTCGTAACCCGCGATTACATAATACCATATCTCGAAAAAAATGGCGGATGGAAAGATAACATGACAGTCTTGGAAATTGGTTGTGGCGAAGGGGGAGTGCTCAAAGCCTTTGTTGAAAAAGGATGTTCATGCACCGGAATGGATTTATCGACCTCAAAAATTGAGAATGGCAAAGCGCTTCAACAATCTGAAATTGAGTCTGGTAAGCTCGAATTGTTTTCGGCCGATATTTACGATCAGTCCACCATGGATGCATTTCGTGGCAAGTTCGATTTAATCATCCTTAAAGATACCATCGAGCATATTCCCGATCAGGAACGTGTTATGGCGCAGTTGCAAGTATATATGAAGCCAGCCGGTAAATTGTTCTTCGCTTTTCCACCCTGGCGAATGCCATTTGGAGGACATCAACAAACAGCTACAACCAAAAAAGGCCAGTTGCCTTGGATGCATCTTTTGCCACGTTCGACCTATGCAGGATTCTTAAAACGTATAGGAGAACCGCAACCCACCATCGATTCCTTGATGGAAATTTACGATACCCGAATCTCCATCGATCGCTTCGAAAACATCCTCAAAAAAACTGGATACAAAATCCACCACCGACGATTATATCTGATAAATCCCATTTACCGCTTTAAGTTTAATTGGTCACCACGCCCACAGTTTCCAATCATATCATCTATCCCTTGGTTTAGAGATTTTGTGAGTACCACTGCCTATTATATTTTGGAGAGGTAAAAGATTGTTGGACCTCACCTCCAACCCCTCTCCGCGGGAGATGGGAGTTTGATTTCGACAATTTATAATATTTCATACTCATGATGGATTTTTCAGTCTGTTACATAAGCAAATCATAAATCCGATCCTCAAATCTTCAATCCGATAGCTATCGGGACCCATCAGCACATCCAACACATTATGAA
>JBBALS010000462.1:0-1831 GCA_040402915.1 Flavobacteriales bacterium | reverse complement strand
GAGATTCAAACCCAGCAGCTTTCAATGCCTTTTTGATATCATCGCCAATAACATCCATTGCCGGACATCCGCTGTATGTTGGAGTAATTTCCACAAAAATGCCATTGTCGGAATGATGTGCTGATCGAACAACGCCCATTTGAACGATTGATAAAACGGGGATTTCCGGATCCGAAACAACTTCCAATATGGGATATAAATCAGCATCAATTTGTGGTTCAATCATCCGATCAATTTGATTTACCACGTCATGTTGGGATACGTTCGCTGCATAAATTGCATTTCAGTCAAAATGTATCCCATGTGTTCGGTATGAATTCCGTGTTTACCCCCTTTTTGAAAGTATTCAACCGGAGGAATTTCGATGGTCGACTCAGTGAGAATATGATTCACATGGTTGTAGTATGAATCTCTAAATTGTGAAACATCAACACCAATTCCCGCTTCAATCATAGCGTGGTCAGATTCGGTTAAATGAAAAAGCTCATCCGTAAAAATCCATAAATCATTCATTGCTTGTTGAACACGTTGATGACTTTCTTCCGTTCCATCGCCTAAACGACGAATCCAATCGGACGAAAAACGCACATGGTAATTTACTTCCTTGATTGATTTATGAGCAATTGCCGCCAATGTTTCATCCTTACTCGATTGTAATTTTTCAAGCATTAATTGATGATACACATCGAACAAAAACTGACGAGCAATGATATAAGCAAAATCGGTATTCGGCTGTTCTACAAGCAAAACATTGGTGTATTGATGTTCCTTTCGAAGAAATGCAAGCGTGTCTTCGCTAGTTTCATTTCCTTGAACTTCGGCAGCGTATTGAAAATAACTTCGCACCTGTCCAAATAAATCGAGACTGATGTTGGTTAATGCAATATCGGTTTCCAAGCTGGGACCATGGCCACAAAGTTCAGAAAGTCGCTGCCCAAGAATGAGGCTATTATCGGCAATTCCAAGAATGTACTTTACTAATTGCTTGTTCATGATTGAAAATTAATCTGTTAATTCAAGGATTACATATGTTTAAGTTCGTCGGGCAAAATGTAAAATGTAGGGTGACGATACACTTTGTCGGCAGCAGGTTCAAACAATTCACCGTTTTGTTCAGGATTCGAAGCGGTAATTTGTGCCGACGGAACCACCCAAATGCTCACACCTTCCATTCGACGAGTGTATACGTCGCGCGCATTTTCCAATGCCATTGTTGCATCACAAGCATGGAGACTTCCGCAATGACGGTGCTCTAAACCATTTTTACTTCGGATAAATACTTCCCAGAGAGGCCAGTTTTTCATTATGAAAATTTGAAGATTTGAAAATTTGAGAATTTGAAGATGGTTTCGATGTGCTAATATGCTGATGTGGTGATGTGCTGATGTGGTTTACTTAGTACAAACAAAATTTTTGATTAGCACATCAGCACATTTTTTTCTAATCAGCACATCAGCATATTATCTTTTTCATCAGCACATCAAATCTATCCTACTTCTTTTAATAATTTAGATTCTTGTTTTTCGGCATACGATGTTGCTGCATCACGAACCCAAGCACCATTATTCCAAGCATCTAAGCGGGCTTGAATACGTTGTTTGTTGCAAGGCCCATGTCCTTTTACTACTTGCCAGAATTCGTTCCAATCGAGCTCACCAAAATCGTAATGTTTGGTTTCTTCGTTCCATTTTAGATTAGGATCTGGAATGGTCAATCCTACCAATTCGGCTTGTGGAACGGTTTGATCAACAAAAGCTTGACGTAATTCATCGTTCGTTTTACGTTTTAATTTCCATTGCATCGATTGGTCGGAGTTGGGAGATTCGGCATC
>JBBALS010000461.1:0-1851 GCA_040402915.1 Flavobacteriales bacterium | reverse complement strand
ATTCCCAAAAATAATTTTAGAAAAATCAATTTTCATGTAACCTTCATGGGTTACAAGAAAATGCAATTTATTTTCTCAGTTACCATCCAATCAAAATAAAAAAACACCGATTTTTAAATGCTGTATTTCAATGACTTATGTTTTATCGATAGAAATTAATCGCAGAATCTTTCCGCAAAATTGAAATCCCTTACATCTGACCCGCTTCGTTTTTAATTGGACGAATCGCTCTTAATGAGCAACATAGGTTTGCTATGCACTTAAAAGTATAGCAACATGAAAACAAAATTACCTAATGTATTGATGGGAATTGCCGGTGGCTTGATCCTACAAACTCAGGTTTATGGTCAGAACGAATTAGCCATGACCGAACCTCAACTTTTCGAACATACTCAAGCTGGCGATGATCTGCTTGCCGAACTTTCAGAAAGTGAACGTGAATCGAATTCGAGCAATGCGGCTAAATCGCTCGACTTAAAAATCTATGCATCCAAAATATACATTGATCTTAAAAATGAACGGGAAGTCGATTTCACAGCATTAACAGAATGGGCCACCAACTTTGTTTGGAAATTTGGCGACGGCAGCAGCATGAGCGGGTTCCGACATGTAAAACACGACTTCAAAAAACCTGGAAAATATCAAGTAACATTGCTAGCCAGCGATAAAGAACATCTTGCCCGAGAAATTATTGAAGTGGAAGTGGTTGATAATTCAGCTCCGCTCGAACTTCAAGAGATGGAACATTACATTGTTTTTCCATCCGACAATAAACTCCAGGCCGATATTCAGCTTCGACTTCCCAAAAGAGAAAAAAACCTCTTGCTTGAAGTAAAAAACATTGAAGGCGAAAGAGTTTTTGAATACAAAATTGGTCGTGTCAAGAAATCTCAAAAAATCCATGTGGATTTGAAAAACCTGGATGCTGGAAAGTACTACACCGTTCTAAAAGGAAAGAAATACAGTTTGGTGAGTCGCTTAACAGTTGCGAGATAGTTCATCCTTTTCGAAATCCTTCAAATACGCCCAAACCAAACAATGCATAATCGTATTTAATGGGATCTACCGGATCGAAGGAGCTCAAAGCTAAACTGAGTTCTTCGGCGGCTTGCCAATCGTCTTGCTTTCGTTGAAGAATTCCCAGCTTTCTTGCGACACCGCCTGAATGAACATCCAAAGGACAAATCAACTGTGCAGGTGTAAAAACCTTCCAAATGCCAAAATCGACTTTGCGCTTGTCGTTGCGAATCATCCATCGTAGGAACATATTGATGCGTTTAGCTGCCGAGTTTTTATCTGGGTTAGAGACATGACGTGAGGTGCGTGATGGTGCATCGATTCCTAAAAAACATTTTCGGAAATGAATGATGCCGCTTTTCACATCGCCTTGTTCGGTATAAAAAAGATTTTCGAATGAGGTTTCTTCGCTTAAAAGTCGTTGCAATGAACGAAAAAAGAAAATACAGTCTTCTCCATTAAATGTTCGATGAACAAACTTCTCGAAAGGTTTTAAATCGACATCGGTAAAATCACGAATGAAATCGGCAGGGGCATTGTCCATCCGATCAAGCAGCCAGTTTGCATTGCGAATAAGTGTAACACGTTGTCCCCACGCAATGGTGGCAGCTAGAAATCCCGCAATCTCAATATCTCTTGCTTCCGAAAAGCGATGTGGTACTGATATCGGGTCGGTTTCAATAAATTCTAAACGATTATATAAATCTGCCTTTTCGTCTAACAGTGATTGAAGTTCTTCCTGTGAAAAAGGCTTAATATTCATCGTCTTCGCCCCAGAAGATATCTTCGTTCAAAACTTCCCAAGCCGATTCTTCTGGAGCATTGGGCAAATTA
>JBBALS010000460.1:0-1853 GCA_040402915.1 Flavobacteriales bacterium | reverse complement strand
GTTATAAAGAACAGCTTGGAAACATTGGCTTTTGCTATGATTGGGACAGAGAAGTCATTACGTCTGATCCCGACTATCACAAATGGACACAATGGATTTTCCTTCAATTGTTTGGATGCTGGTTCAATTTAGAAAGTCAGAAAGCTGAGGAAATCTCCAACCTTGAAGCTTTGTTTGCCCGAGGTGGAAGTGCTTCTGCAAAAGGAGCCTGTGGAGAACATGCCCCATTTAGTGCGGCTGAATGGAATGCCTTGAACGAAGCCGATCAGCGCGGCATTTTGATGCAGTATCGTTTGGCTTACCAAGATTATAGTACCGTTAACTGGTGTGAAGCATTGGGAACCGTATTGGCAAACGATGAAGTAAAAGATGGCTTAAGCGAACGCGGCGGACATCCAGTAGAAAAGCGTCGAATGCGTCAGTGGTTTTTACGCATAACAGCCTATGCTGAACGCTTAATAAACGATTTGGAAACACTAGAGTGGACCGATTCGATGAAGGAAATGCAGCGTAACTGGATTGGGAGGTCGGAAGGGGCAAGTATTCGTTTTGAAGTTGCAACTGTTGACCTCACCCCCGGCCCCTCTCCTTCCCAAAGGGACCACTATGTGGCAGAGAGGGGGGAAGGTTTCGTTTCAGATTCAACATCCTCGGACCTCACCCCTAGCCCCTCTCCACGGGAGAGGGGGATAGATTCCGGATTCGTTTCTGAACCTGGGGTTGAATATCATCTTGCAAACTCAAATCAATGGAAACTTTTAATTCCTCGTGCTAAAGAGATGCGGTCGAATATGACAGCATCTGAAAAAGCACTTTGGGAAGCACTTCGGAATTCTGCGATTGGATTGAAATTCAGAAGGCAACATATTATTGATCAATTCATTGTTGATTTCGTTTGCCTTTCGAAAATGCTCGTTGTAGAGATTGATGGAAAAATTCATGACAATCAGAAGGAGTATGATGAAGGAAGGACAGCTGAATTAAATCGGTTAGGATTTGAAGTTATACGTTTTACGAATGAAGAACTTGCTTTAAATCTTATTGCTGTAGTAGAGAATATAAAATCCATCAGTGAATCACGCCCTACAAGTACAATTGGAAATGATGCTATTTCAGTTGTAGAAGAATCTCTAGAAGAATACACAGCATCTCTCCCCTCTCCCCGAGGAAACCATGAGTTGGCAAGTGTTTCGGGGGAGAAGTCAACAATGACAGATGAAAACACGAAAGATCATATTTCCGAGAATTCTCTCCCCTCTCCCCGAGGAGAGGGGTCGGGGGTGAGGTCAACAATGACAGATAAAATCGATGTGTCCTCAAGTAAAAACGCAAATGATATTAAATCCGAGAATTATCTCCCCTCTCCCCGAGGAAACCATGAGTTGGCAAGTGTTTCGGGGGTGAGGTCAAAACACTACATCGAAGTCTTCACCACTCGTCCCGATACCATTTTTGGCGTTAGCTTTTTAACCCTTGCACCCGAGCACGAATTGGTGTCAGTTATCACTTCTGACGCTCAACGCGATGCCGTGAATGCCTATATAGAAACGGCTAAAAACCGCAGCGAACGTGAACGCATGGCCGATGTAAAACGCATCAGCGGGGAATTCACCGGAGCGTATGTGCTTCATCCTTTTACTGGAGCGAGAATTCCAGTTTGGGTGGGCGATTACGTGTTGGCGGGTTATGGAACAGGTGCGGTGATGGCTGTTCCTGCTGGAGATCAACGCGATTGGGATTTTGCAAAGCACTTCAATCTTCCTATTCCTGTCATAAACGATGGCGTGGATATTTCAGAAGCGGCGAATCCTACCAAGGAAGCCAAAATGATTAACTCAGATTTCCTCAATGGA
>JBBALS010000459.1:0-1856 GCA_040402915.1 Flavobacteriales bacterium | reverse complement strand
ATATAATGCACTTGGCAGAAAATATTTATAGTGCGCAAATGGTCGTAAAGTGCCTTGCGATTGCTGATGCGAATCACATACAAGTGCCAAGCGTGTTGAGAGCCTTCTTGCACAAACGGTACTTCAATTCCTGCTTTAGTAAATGCTTCAGTATAGCGATCAGCAATTTCCTGACGACGTTTTAATCCAGAATCAGCACGATTCAATTGGCTTAGAGCAAGTGCTGCCTGAAAGTCGGTAATGCGATAATTATAGCCGAGTTCCTGCATTTCGTAATACCAAGCTCCATGATTTTCAACCAATAAATCCGTTTCACGGGTAATTCCATGGGTTCGCAAACGCAGCAGGTGTTTGTATAAGTCTTCATCATTTGTGGTTATCATTCCACCTTCGCCAGCAGCAATATGCTTTACAGGGTGAAACGAAAAAATAGCAAGTTCAGCATATTGCCCGCTTCCACAAAGAACTCGTTCCGAAGCACTGCTTACAAAGCTTCCGCCAGGTGAATGACAAGAGTCTTCAATGATCCAGCAATCAAATTCATCAGCTAATGCACGAAATGCTTCAAGATCAACTGGTAATCCAGCAAAGTCTACTGGGATAATTCCACTGAAAAATCCTTTGGGTTTTGATTCCAAAAGTTCACGTGTTTTTTTCAAACTTAGTGTAAATGTCTCCGGATCAATATCTGCAAACCACACTTCGCCACCACAATAACGCACACAATTGGCAGAAGCTACAAAAGTAATTGGCGTTGTAATTACACGTGTACCCTCTTTTACGCCAAGTGCCATGGCACATAGGTGCAAGGCTGCCGTTCCATTCGAAATTGCCACAGCATACTTGGCTCCAACATAGTTGGCAAATGCTGTTTCGAGTTCAGCTATTTTAGGTCCTTGCGTTAAATATTCACCTCGAAGTACTTCGTTAACTGCTTGAATATCTTCATCGGTGATGGTCTGACGGCCGTATGGAATAGGGGTATTCATTTTGAATTTGGTTTTGACGAATTTAAGCGAATGAATTTAAGTTCGGCCATATCCCAATCATCGGGAGTGTCTATGTCATGACATTCAAGTTCACTAATAACTAAAACACCTGAATTATCTCCAAAAAGAGACTTTTCTGTGAGAAGTTTTTCTGGACGGAACCAATAGAATAAACCAGTATCGTGGTATCGTTTAGGTAAATCCTGACTACGTGAAAGTAAATGTTCTGGCCAAACCATACTTATTTGTCCATTTTCACTTAGTTGAAGAGAACGTTGAATAGGATAATCGAACGCTACAATTGGAAATACAGTATCAAATTTTTTTGACACAAGGCACTCAAATCCATTACGAAGAAAACAAGCAGAGACAAATGGAGCAGTAGGGTAGATGCAGCAAGCTTCATTAAATACAATTCCTTTCTCTGCATAGGAATCAAGCACTTCTAACAGAACATCAACAGTTGTAGAGAAATCGCCAGAGTTTGTTTCACTTCTAAAAAATGGAACAGTGGCTCCAAATTGTTTCGCAACTTCGGCTATTTTCGGATCATCGGTTGATACCATTACAACATCAAACAACTCACTTTTCAATGCTGCTTCTATTGAATAAGCGATTATAGGTTTTCCGGCAAAAGGACGTATATTCTTTCCCGGTATCCTTTTACTTCCTCCTCTTGCTGGTATAATCGCGATTCGAGACATAAACAAAAAAGATTTGAATTTAGAAAAACGTTTTTTGATTATAAGAACATAACGAATTAAATATGTTCTTCAATTAGTCCTTTCAGCTGATCAACAGATAGCCATTCGTCATTCGTTCCCGAATTATAACAAAAGCCGGGTTCCACCATTTTGCCTCCTTTTG
>JBBALS010000458.1:0-1889 GCA_040402915.1 Flavobacteriales bacterium | reverse complement strand
TTCCAACCGACATATCGAAGATACGAATTCATTGTAATAGGGTTACAAGTTTTTTTATTCTGATGTGTTTATTGCAGAATTGTCAATTGGCGTTGAAATAATTTCTCCTTGAACACGCAGCACATCGCTGTATGTAAATGTTTGGTCTGTTCCAACCGACATAATTCGGTAATACGATTGACCCGTTAATGGAACTTCATCAACGTACGAATAAAATAAGTTAACACAAAGAGGAGATCCAACGCGGTCTTTAAATCCTAATGCTTCAAATTCAATTCCATCAGTCGATCGCTCAACAATAAAAATCCCATCTTTTTCATCGTTCGAAACTAACCAGCGAACATATGTTTTACCTCCAGTAAATACTGGAGAAAATGAAACAAATAAATTGGAATTATCTGGAATTAATTCTGCACTTCCAATAAGTCCCTTACCCATTTTACTTTGAGCATTTACGGAAGTTCCGATTAAGGAAATGAATAACAATAAGATTAAATACTTCATAGAATAAATAGATGCGCCGATTGATGTGATTTTCATGTTATTGAATTGCTTTTTGTTTATTGATACGTAAATTTGTTTCAGCTGTTTCGCTTGAATGTTTCATAAAATCCTCCTGAATCACTTCTGTAAGAAAATAGCCGCTGAATCCGTTGTGAATTATTTATATGTGAATGATATCATGCTTTTTAGCAATAATATCATCAGTAAATTCCATTCTTTGTGCGTAAGAATTATTGCGTTAATTAATTAAATTGCATAAAAACAAATTCTTTATTATTTTGCCTTTAATAAAAAACCCTGAGCATTTGCATGCAACAGGGCTTTTTAAAGTTGAGGTTAGAAAAGTTTTAAATACGTTTTATCAATTTTACCATTTTGGATTCTTCTTCTTGCGCAACGCTGAATAGATAAACACCTGGTTTTAAACCTTTTTCATCTTTGAAGATGAAGTGTTTCATTGAAGATTTTTCACAGTTTACTTCTTCCTGATGAATTACTTCGCCGCTTAAACTCATGAGTTTTAAATGAGCCAATCCATTATTGGGAACACTGTATTCTACTTGAAAATCTTTGTGAAATGGGTTAGGTTGTGCGGGTAATATTTGAATGTTCGCTTCACCTGCCGATTCCACATTTACAGGTGTAATCATCGAATATTCTTCACCTGCCGATCCAGTTAGTTTTACACGATAATAATTTGTGCCAAGTGGCGGGTTATTATCTCTAAACGAATAACTCAATACTTCGTTACTGTTTCCGGCTCCTGGCTTTGTTCCAACGGGTTCGAAATTCATTCCATCGATTGAGCGTTCAACTGTGAACTTTTCATTCTCAATTTCCACGGCGGTTAGCCATTTCAATTCAACAGTACTTCCTTGAGCTTCGCCTTCGAACGTTAATAAACTCATTGAAATTTGTTGCTCAATAACTTCCGTAGCACCTGCTTTTGCAAACAATTTCGGATTTACTTCGCTTGCATATTCTGCTTGAATCCAAGCGGTATTTCTTGCAACATTACTTAAATGAACTTCGTCCAATAAACCACCGAAGTAGAAGATTTTTCTTGCCGGTTCTCTGCCAATCTGCAGTGGTTCGGAACTTCCAGCTAAGCTAATTTCAGTCTTTGAAGATTGATCAAGTTTCCCATTAATATAGGTCGCCATCGAATCTCCTGCATCCGAATAAACTGCTGCAATATGATACCATTGATTCTTTAAAAGTTCGGAACCAATTTTTCCACCGATGGATGCATGTTCTGCATTTTCATTATTAATCCAAAATTCAAGACGATGGTCTTTATTAATCCCCAATCGATATCCACCATTAAAATCGCTGTATTTCGAAACAATGGTTTGCTCTTTTTTATCGTTTAGATAAACCCATGC
>JBBALS010000457.1:0-1893 GCA_040402915.1 Flavobacteriales bacterium | reverse complement strand
AAGAAAGATGGCAGTCATAACCGATTGCCCGTTTTTATTTCGGTTGATGAGCATCACGTGTGCTCCAGCAACGAGTGTTAACCAAGGAACGAGGGATGCATTTTCGACAGGATCCCAAGCCCAGAAACCACCAAAGCTGAGCGCTTCATAAGCCCAAGCGCCACCCATTAAAATTCCGGTTCCTAAAATACTGATTCCGAAAAATGCCCAAGCCAAAGCCGGTGTAATCCATTCGCGGTATTGTTTGCGCCAAATTCCTGCAATTGCAAATGCGAAAGGGAAGAGTGTTGCTGAAAATCCAAGAAATAGAGTAGGAGGATGGATGGTCATCCAATAATTCTGAAGTAATGGATTTAAACCACGTCCATCGAGTTTCGATAAGTAATCAGCTTTTTGTACAAAGGGGAAATCTTTAAATTCGGGATGCTCACGAAGTAATAAAAACGGATTGCTTCCAATATGCACACCGCCCACATAAACACCCAACAACATCGAAGCTAGAAAAACCTGCACTAAGGCAACAATGGTCATGGTGCTGAATTCCCAATCGCGGCTTGTTCGCATGAGGATGTTTCCAAGAACCATGTTCCAGAAAGTCCATAATAGAAAACTACCTTCTTGTCCTTCCCAAAAGCACGATAAAATATACTTCATCTGCATGGCTTTGTTGCTGTGTTGCCATACATAATGAAATTCAAAATAATGGTTAAAGAGGATGAAAAAGAGTACGCCGATAATTCCGAAAACGCCCAATGAATGCAAATGAAATCCCAGGCGACCAAGCTTTTTCCAAGATGTGGCTTCTTCGGGTTTTGTTTGAGCAAACCAAAATGAAACAGCCGATAATATTGCTGCTGCAAAAGATAATGCTATAAATAAGTGCCCAATTGTGCCCCAAATGGTGTGTTCTCCAATGTATTGAATATCCATGTTCGTTTATTTCGCAATTAAAGCGAAGTTGTTTGCTGTGTTCCAGCTTTAAATTCTTTTTCCTCCAAGTCCTTTGCGCCGCTGTTGTATTTACTTGGGCACTTCATTAAAATTTTATCGGCATTGAAGGTATTTCCATTCATTTTTCCCGTAATGACAATTTGCTCTGAACGTTCAAAGTCTTGGGGTTTTGACCCATTAAACAACACTTTGCACTCGGTCGAATCGCGGTCTTTCAAATAAAAACCAAACAAATTGGCATTCTGCTCAGGATTGTATTCTAGAGGTTTGGTTTTATTCAATCTTCCCACCACGTGAAATTCCTGATTAGGCGATTCCATAGCTTCATTGAACGATGCATACGTGCTCGAATCGGCAAACGTACTTAAAATCATTCCTATCGCTAAGGCAATGACTACAATACCAATGATGTGAATCTTTTTCATGCTTTTTCTGAGTTAGATTGTTCCTTTTCGAGACGACTAATTTTACGATCAAGACGAATTAGGTACATGACAATTCCTGCAAAAACGATCGAAAGGATGGTAACCACCACGTAAATTTTTCCTTCCGAACGAAAGGTATCGGCCATGTCGATGGTTTCTCCAGCTAGTAAAGTAGTCGACAAACAGATAAAAATCAGGTTTAACAAAATTTTATTGAACATTGTTTATGGTTTTTGTTTGTTTGATGAAAATTGAGAACGAAGATGATTATATCGAAGAATTGACGAACGAATGGCGATGTTTGCTAACCAAAGTCCAATCATAATCCAACCAATTACAGCAGGGTAAAACACCAAGCGCATATTTTTATCTAAATCGTATGAACTAAAAGCTGGATTTCCACCATTGCCTGGATGCAAGGAATCTACTTTATTCATTCGGGGATAAACCACCAAGAAAACGAGAAGAAGTACAAATGCGAATATGTTATAAACAGCAGCAACACGCGCACGTTTCT
>JBBALS010000456.1:0-1893 GCA_040402915.1 Flavobacteriales bacterium | reverse complement strand
TCCAAGACTTGATAATCATTTGAAACTGCAGCCAAAACCCCTAAAGAAAGCTTTGTGATGTCTAACTCAGATTTCAAAGCTTTGCGATTTAGCAAATCCACATCAGCCATAAAAACATCCAATTGCATCGAATTTTCAAGTTTATTATTGACAAGTGCATCGAAAATAAACGTGTCGTTCGGGCAAGGAGAAAAGCCGATTTTCATTGTGTTCTAGGATTTCTATTATTCAATTCAAAAATTCCTATTCATTTTAAATTCAATTAGAACCATTCAAGATACTTAACTGCATTTCGATGGCTTTAATTTTATTGATTGCGTCAGATTCTTTTTGTTTTTCAGAATCTACCACTTCTTTTTTAGCATTTGCCATAAAGCGTTCGTTCTGCAATTTTTTCAAAACAGAATCCAAAAATCCACGCGTGTATATGAGCTCTTTCTCTAGCTTTTCCTTCTCTGCTTCCAAATCCATCGATTCGTTTGCGGGCAAAAAGAATTCATCGTTGCCAACCATCAATTGAAACGAACCTTGCGGCTTTTCGGAAACATAGTTAAGCGAAAAGAGATTCCCCAATTTCTCCAAAACAGCAGTGTACGAAAATGGATTTTGTTGAGTCCTTGATCCACAGCTTAAGTCGAGTATTTCTTTGGGAGAAATCCCTTTCTCATTTCTGAAATTACGAATCGCTGCAACAACATTTCGAGCTTGCTCAAACTCTTGAATAACTTGAGAATCGAAAGATGAAACTTTTGGTTGCGCATCCATCATAAGATATGAACCCGGCGTTCTTTCTGAAAGGAAATGCCAAATTTCTTCCGTGATAAATGGCGTAAACGGATGCAACAATTTCAACAATTCTTCGAAATATGCCTTCGTTTCATTGAGTGTTTTACGATCGATTGGCTGCTGGTATGCCGGTTTGATTGCTTCCAAGTACCAAGCACAGAAATCGTCCCAAGTAAGTTTGTATAAGCACATCAATGCTTCCGAAATGCGGTATTTCTGAAACAGTTCCTCAACATTTTTCACTTCCTCTTTCAAACGTTCACCAAACCAATGAATGGCCTGTTTCGATGATTCGGGCTGCTCAATATCGGCAACTTCCCATCCACTTAAAAGTCGGAAAGCATTCCAAATCTTATTGTTGAAGTTCCTTCCTTGTTCGCACAAACTTTCGTCAAAAGGCAAATCATTTCCGGCTGGCGAAGTCAATAACATGCCCATCCGAACACCATCGGCCCCGTATTTATGAATCAAATCGATTGGGTCGGGAGAATTGCCTAATGATTTCGACATCTTTCTTCCGAGTTTGTCGCGCACAATTCCAGTTAAATACACATTACTGAAAGGTACTTCGCCAGCGTATTCAATTCCCGCCATGATCATACGTGCAACCCAGAAGAATAAAATCTCCGGAGCAGTAACTAAATCGTGTGTTGGATAATAGTAGCGCAGGTCTTCATTCCATTCCGATTTGGGCTTGTTTACGAATTGCGGATCGAAAACGGAAATTGGCCAGAGCCAGCTCGAAAACCAAGTATCTAAAACATCTTCATCTTGCTTTAATTGACCAGATGTATACGATTTCCCTTTTTCAATGAATGCAGCAATGGCTTCTTGTTCGGTTTTGGCCACTACAAAATCGCCCTGACCATCGTACCATGCTGGAATTTGTTGTCCCCACCAAAGTTGTCGGGAGATGCACCAATCTTTCACATTCTCCATCCAGTGTTTGTAGGTATTCACAAACTTGGCAGGATGAAGTTTCACCGAACCATTGTTTACAGCATCCAAAGCTGGTTTGGCCATTTCACCCATTTTCACAAACCACTGCAATGACAAACGCGGCTCAATCACAGAATCGGTTCGTTCGGAGTGTCCAACTTTATTGAT
>JBBALS010000455.1:0-1917 GCA_040402915.1 Flavobacteriales bacterium | reverse complement strand
ATCCTTGCAAACATGATGAAATACATAGGGTAATGAATCACTAATCTTAGTTTCAGCAATCACTTTTCTTAAATACTCCAATTCTTCTGGAGGATGTAAGTCAGTCACTTTCATTTTCAGGAATTCACTTTCGGAATATCCAAAATGATCGATGGCCGACTGATTAACTTTTAAAATTTGGAAACTATCCTTTGCCCTGATGTACATGGGAATGGGATTGTTTTCAAAAAGTAATTTATAGGATGCTTGACTTTGACGAATTAACTCTGTACGCGATTTCCGTTCGATGCTATAAAGGAGAGATTTGGCTAAAAGTTTTTCTTCAAATTCGCCTTTTACTAAATAATCTTGCGCTCCATTTTTTACCGCTTCATGGGCAAAACGCGTATCATTTAAACCCGATAAAATTAGGATCGGAATGGATGTATTTACTTTCGTTAATTGTTGAAAAGTATCAAAACCATGAGAATCGGAAAGTGACAGATCCAGTAAAATAACATCAGGTTGATTCTCTATTACAGCACTTATTGCTTCTTGTAATGATGTTGCTTGAATGATGTCTTTCGAAAAATCACGATTCTCCAACAACATCTGCTCAATTAAGCGGAAGTCGCCAATATTGTCTTCGACAATGAGAATTTGCAATCGTTGATTTTTCATGCTTGGGTTCCAAATAGAAAACAATCGATTGCTAAAAGCGAATAATATATTTCCGTCCGAATAGAACTCGAAATATACAGAATATTCTTAAATCGTAATTTTATATTCATCTTTTATTTAGCATGCCCAATTACGAAGGGATGGGAAAAAATGTTACAAAAATGATTATTTGAAAATTTGGTAATTTGAAAATTTGAAGATGTTTGTGATGTGATGATGTGTTCGATGTGCTAATTAAATCTTTCGCGATTCATCAGCACATTATTTTCACATAAGCACATTCCCTAATTTTCAAATTCTCACATCTTCAAATCTTCAAATCATACATCACATATTCCTCCTATACTGCCCTCCTACCTCAAACAAAGAACTAGTAATTTGACCGAGTGATGCGTATTTGCTCACTTCCATTAGTTGTTCGAAGATGTTTTGATTGAGGACTGCGGCTTCTTGGAGCTTGCGTAATAGTTCGTCGATACGGCTTGCGTTTCGGGTGTGAAGATCTTTGAGCATATCAATTTGATACTGCTTTTCTTCTTCCGATGCACGAATCACTTCTTTCGGCAGCACCGTAGGAGAACCTTTGGAACTTAGGAATGTATTCACACCAATAATCGGGAATTCGCCGGTATGCTTTTGCATTTCGTAAACCATCGACTCTTCCTGAATCTTACTGCGTTGATACATGGTTTCCATCGCGCCCAACACGCCTCCACGTTCTGTAATACGATCGAATTCGGTATAGATTGCTTCTTCTACCAAATCGGTCAATTCTTCAATGATGAACGAACCTTGAATCGGGTTTTCGTTTTTCGTTAAACCAAGCTCTTTGTTAATGATAAGCTGAATGGCCATGGCTCGTCGAACAGATTCTTCCGTTGGAGTGGTAATCGCCTCATCGTATGCATTGGTGTGCAATGAGTTACAGTTATCGTAGATTGCATACAAGGCTTGAAGCGTCGTACGGATATCATTGAAATCAATTTCCTGTGCGTGTAATGAACGTCCCGAGGTTTGGATGTGGTATTTCAACATCTGGCTGCGTTCGTTTCCACCGTATTTCAACTTCATGGCTTTTGCCCAAATACGACGTGCCACACGTCCAATTACAGCATATTCAGGATCGATTCCGTTGCTGAAGAAGAAGCTCAAATTCGGCGCAAAATCATCGATGTGCATTCCGCGACTGAGGTAATATTCCACGAACGTGAAACCATTCGAAAGCGTGAATGCCAATTGGGTGATAGGATTCGCACC
>JBBALS010000454.1:0-1919 GCA_040402915.1 Flavobacteriales bacterium | reverse complement strand
GAAACTCTTGTTTTCGAATGTAACGTTTAACATGCATCGTTCCGATAAAATTGCAGTTATAGCTCAAGATCATCAAGCCGTTTCCTTTTTATTCGACATTCTTTTAGGAGAACGCCAACAAGATGGCGGAACTGTAACGTGGGGAACAACTATAAAACCTGCGTATTTGCCTGCCGATAATGGAAAGTATTTCACCAGTGATTTGAACCTAATTGATTGGCTTCGACAATATTCTTCCGATCCGGATGAAACTTTTGTGCGTGGCTTTTTAGGAAAGATGTTGTTCTCTGGTGAGGAAACATTGAAAAAATGTTCGGTTTTATCGGGAGGTGAAAAGATGCGTTGTATGATTTCGCGTATGATGCTTGGTAGCGGTAATTTGTTAGTAATGGATGAACCAACCAATCACCTCGATTTGGAATCGATTACTGCCTTTAATAATTCGATTACCGATGTTAAGACTCCTGTTTTGTTGAGTTCGCATGATCATCATTTTATGCAAACTACAGCCAATCGCGTAATAGAGTTGATGCCTTCTGGAATTATTGATCGACAATTAACCTACGACGAATTTCTTGAAAGTGATGCGGTTGCATCGCGCAGAGTTGGTTTAAAATCAAATTAAAATCAGAATTAATGTATGTTTATCCGAACAATTGCTAATTAGCATTAAATTGTTCATTTAGATATATTTATGAATGTATTGATAATTGATTTACATCTCCAGAGTATTGAATAATTGTAGTTTCGATTTTATCGAGATTTACTATTGTGCTATTTTTCCTCTGAGTTTCCTAAATTAAAATTTTAGATGTAAGGTTGCGTTTAATATTCAATCAACTTATTTTGAATTGATAAGTATAGGTGATTGTATATTAAAAAGAAAAGATATGCTTGGATTTTATCAGCCAATTTCCAGCTGGACGCACCTCTTGGGCGCATTATTGGCAATATGTACTGGAGCTATTTTAATTCGAAAAGGATGGGGAAATCGCATTCGAGTTTTGGCATTGATTGTTTTTATGACTGGCATTGTTCTGATGTTTTCGATGAGTAGCATTTATCACGCTCTTGAACCAGGTTTGGGAAGACAGGTATTCCGCAAACTCGATTATGCAGCAATATTTGTCATGATAGCAGGAACTGCAACACCCATTCACCTTATCATTTTTAGAGGTTGGTGGCGCTGGGGTTTTATAATTTCCTTGTGGATTATTGCCATAATTGGCTTGCTTTTGACCATTATTCTCATTGACCAAATTCCTGAATGGGTTTCACTTACTGTATTTATGTTAATGGGTGTTCTTGCTTTGGCATCTATTGTAAAAGCAGGAAAAATGTTTGGAATTAGACAAATTTCATATGCATTAATCGGTGGTGGTTTTTATGTTATTGGAGCACTCATCGATTTTCTTCGTTGGCCTGAAATAGTATCCGGTTTATTGGGACCTCATGAAATTTTTCATGTTTTTGTTATGTTTGGAGTTGCTTCGCATTGGTTGTTTATTTATCATCTTGCCGATCAACCAACACATGCGCGATTGGTTTTTCTTGTAAAAGAAAAATCTGAAAATGAGTTCTTTGCGCGTGCAGTTGGAGAAAGTGTGTTTGTAATTGCAACCTCTCGCAACGACTTACGTAGACAGGTCAAAGAAAAATTAAAAGAGCAGTTTTATCCACAATTAATTCCTGCTAAAGTTCGTTTCCGATTTTACAAAGACGAAGTATTGAAACTTGATTTTAACTAAAAAGAAACACGCGTATCGACAAAAAATTACTTTCCAATTAACTGATTTCCAACGTCCACTTAAAAATGGATTGTTACATGATTAAATGATAGCTTATGTCGATGCTAGAATATTGTAAAGTAATACTTGAAAGTGTGAGTTTTGATCACGCATTGTTTTTAAAAGAACTTC
>JBBALS010000453.1:0-1925 GCA_040402915.1 Flavobacteriales bacterium | reverse complement strand
TGTTATAAATGAAGGGAAGTTTTCGTCAACAATGCCTGTGCATCCAACGGTATTTTGAACGGATAGTTGAATGTCGTAGGTTCCAGGCTGAGTGTATGTGTGCCAAGGATTCGGTTGTGTTGAGAATTCTCCATCACCAAAATCCCAAACAAATAAAGCTCCGGGTGAGTTTGATGATTCATTAAAGAACTGCAAAGTTGCTGGATTGCAGGCATTGTCGTCACTCACCGAAATAACCACATCGAGTAAATCGTAAACGGTAATATTGATGGTCGTATCATCGCTGCAATGCGGATCGGAAACTACCAATGTAACCGGATAAACTCCAGGCGTGGTCCAGGAAATTCCACTTGGATTTCTCAACGTTGAACTTGCTTGCGATACAGGCCCACCAAAAGTCCAAGCATAAGTAGCGTTATTTTCGTGTTGCCCCAAGGTTTGAAAATTGAACGCATTATTTGTGATACACTGCGCGGCCTGATTGTTAATTTCAGCAATTACTTCGCGGTAAACAGCAATGGGCGTAACCAATGTATCGGCACAGGAAAAACCCTTATTAGCAATTAATAAGACATTGTAAGTACCCGAATCGGGATAAGTATAAACGGGAGATGACACATCACTGATGTCAGTATTGATTGATGGAACTCCAAAATCCCAAGAACTATAAATAGAATTAATTGTACCTGCTCCTGCTCCAGATATTGATGTACTGTTTGAAAACTCAACTTGTAAACCACCACACAAAGTTAAAACGCCGTTAATTACCTGTGCAGATCCACCTGAGATTGTAGGACTAAAATTGGCTGTTGTGACTAAATCGCAGGGCACTACCTGAAATTGAAAATCACGTTTGTTTGTGCTTAACAAAACGCCATTTCGGTATTCACTCACACAAACGGCTAATACATATTGACCTGCCTGATTGGGCTTAATTCTTAGTAGTCCAGAATTGGAATTTATATTGGTTGGAACGCTCGCGGGGATAGGATTTGCAGCTGTATATGGTGCCGAAAAAGTCACCAAACTGAAAGGTGGACCAGGAGGAGGAACGGGCATGGGTGCAGCTGAACTAGCGCCATCGTAAGGTGCGCACAATGAATATACCAAAACATCGCCATCTGGATCTACCGCAACATGGTTAAATTCCATGATATCGTTTAAACACATTACGATGGGTGGATAGAGAGAATACCGCGGACTTGAATTGCAGGTTGTCCATGCAATATCCGGAATCTGAATGGTGTTTGTTAATCCTGCATTCGAAGGATTATTCAAATTCAAAATAGCAGGATTTCGGCAGCATCGTTGGTAAACCAAGGTGTAACCACCCGGACTATAAGGCAAGGAAATTACTTTAGTGTAGATTGCTTCTTGAACACAAATGGTTGACCCACCCTGAAAGCAGGGATTAATGTTTTGGATAGGGATTACAGGAATGGTGTTGGGCAAAGGCATTTGCAAATTCAAATACAAACCTCCACTTGCATTGTAAATTCCAACATTGGCAGGATCATCATATTGAGCTCCTGTGGTGTAACAATCGCGGTATAGTTTTAAGGTAATTCTAAACTGACCACTCCCCAAACAATCGTAATAAATCTCTCCTCCAATGATATGCGAAGCTTGAAGCACATCCGGTTTACCGAATTGAATAAGCAGTATGACTATGAAAAATAATCGCATTCGCATTTAGAGTATTCTCGACTTGATTGACTTACGAAATAACAAAAAAATAATCAATTACGGATTATCAATTATCAATTACGGATTGTCAATTACGAATTATCGATTACGGATTTTCGATTACGGATTGTTAATTACGAATTACGGATTTGGGTGATGTTAAATTGCCCGCATCTTATTTCCCTTTGCATCGTGTGTTACTTCTGCAAGTCCAATTGCTTCCATTAAGGGTGGAATAT
>JBBALS010000452.1:0-1928 GCA_040402915.1 Flavobacteriales bacterium | reverse complement strand
GCTTTAACCGGATTTGTATTTCCAAACCAAATCCACCCGTTTGTAGAAACACCACATTGGGTGTAAGCTTGACCATTGAAATTGAATGAGAATCCGAGTGATTGATTTGGGAAAATATCTTCGTCAGTAGCCGAAAGTTGATTAATGTTTGCTGGTTGGGCAGAGCCACTAGCTAAAATTATTGTTGGACTTGTTGAAGCAACTACTTGATAAGGAGTATTGGACGAATACGAAAAACCATATCCGCAAGCCACTTGACTGTAAGTGGTGTGACTAGCAAGGAAAAAAATGAATAAAAGAATTTGTAAGTAGGTATTCTTCAAAACTGTTTTTTAATAGGGAATACAAGGATTCTCATATACCCATTTTTAAAACAAAAGTTACAATGAACTCAGAAAAATAAAAAGGGGCCGAAGCCCCTTTTATCACAAACCACCAATGGAATTCTGTAAATCTACCAAAAAACAGAAAATTGGCATAGGTTATTTTTTACAATAACCTCAACAAAGGTATATAAATAGATTTGAATTATGGAAAAATAATCGGCTTAAATTCCGAGTAATTATTTTTTCAAAACTCGAATATTTACTGTTCCATTCAATGTTTCGAAATGGAGAAAATACAAACCAGCAGGCAGATTGCTAGCAGGCAAAATGAAATTAGAAAACCCTTTTATTTCTTGCGCATTTTGATAAACAACACGTCCTGAAATATCGCTTAATGTTAAACCGCTAATGGATGAAGAAGTACCGTGTTGGGCGATAATAAAATCGTCGGATGAGGGATTGGGACTTACTGAGAAATGTGTTGATTCATCCAAATCATGAATTCCAACATAGGTCACAATAATTGTTTTAGTAATTGTATCTGAACTACATGGATTACTTGCAATGAGTGTAATTTGGTAGGGGCCACTGTCCGGAAATGTGAATGAGGGATTTACTAATGGGGACGTTCCTAAACCTTCAAAAATCCACTCGTAATCGAGTCCATTTTGCGAGCTATTATCAAAAGTAATGGCATAACCACTTGTTTGTGTGTAAGTAAAGTTAGCAACTGGAAACTGAGCTTGAATAACTTCAACTAAAGCAGATGCGCCGGGGCAACCGTTCGCATCCGTTCCTGTAACCGAGTAAAAACCAGGTAAACTAACGGTAATTTCTTGGCCAATGGCTCCATTACTCCAGATATAATTGAAGAATCCAGCATTTGCGGTAAGCGTTGCAGGAACATTATCACAAATGGCTGAAATACTAGGAGAGACCGGAATATTTACGGAAGAACCATTCTGAACAATTACTGGCGATGACGTCACAATACAGCCTTGGGCATCGGTGGCTGTAACAGAATATGAGCCTGGAGTAGAAACAGAGTTACTCATTCCAACTTCCCCATCAGACCAAGTGTAACTATTAAAACCCGAACTAGCACTTAAATTTGCCGGATCGCTGCAAATTGTGATGGGACTTGAAGGTGAAATTGAAAGTGCTGCAGGTGTTGTTTCAATAAACACCAGAGGATTTGATGCAGCAGGACATCCATTAATATCGGTACCAACCACCGAAACCGTGGAAGCGGAACTTACTACAATTACTGCAGTTCCTGCTTGTTGATTAGACCAAACTATATCGAAAAAATCTCCAACAACACTCACTGTAATAGGTCCATTACATAAGTTAAGCACATTGGGAGTATAGTTTACAGGAATATTCACAATACTTGTTAATGTGACAGCCCATGATTGAGATGTAGTTGTTCCGCAATTGTTGGTTACCGCTACAAGAAAATACGTTGTTTGAGTGAGCGGGTTTGTAGTAAGCGATGCATTGTTTGCACCCGGAATAGGTGTAAAGTTGATATTATCTGTTGAACTAGACCATTGAATTTCGCCGGCACTTCCATCAAAAAATAAAAAAGCTACACCACCA
>JBBALS010000451.1:0-1944 GCA_040402915.1 Flavobacteriales bacterium | reverse complement strand
AGTGCAAACTGAAAACTTTCTCTAAATAGACGCAAAAACAGCATGCAACAAATGTAGAACTGAATCTTGGAATTTGGTGCTCATTCGAATGTCATATCCATCTTTTAATGAGCAATGGAACTCTTGATTCTAGAAGATTAATGTTGAATGCAAATTTTTTGGATTGAACTGCCTTTTTTACTTTTAACATTTACCCAATAAATTCCATCAGAAAGTTCCGTGTCAATTGCAATGTTTTGGGTTCCTGTATTTAATTTCCCGTAGTTTTTTTGCATCACAGCTCTACCTGAAACATCAATTAGCGAAATCTCAACATTACTTTCCGATTCTAAGTTAAACTGAATAGTAAAAGAATTTTCAGCAGGATTGGGATAAACTGAAAAATCGGATGTCGTATTCGCTTCAATTCCCGTTGGATTTATTAAATCTCCAAGTGTGTATTGAATATAATAAAGCTTCATTTCATCATTGGTGGTTAATCCAAAATGTACCAAGCTGGTTCCCGTATTTCGGAATGTTGCTTTTTGAATCAAACCATTTCTCGGATTTATTTGTTCTAAAGGCGAGAACTGACGAACAGGTGGGTGAGAAAAACTGTAATATCCTTGGTTAAAGGTATAATCGGTGTTATACCAACCTTCGTAAATTTGATCGCCTTGAGTTCCATCAGCATTACGTTTGAAGATATCGAAATCAATTCCGTATTTATGCGTATGCGATGTGAGTTGCCATAAATTCCAATAGCGCGTTGAGCTTGTTGTATAATCGGCTTGAGTATAGGTGTGAGGTGCATTGTCGGCAGGAATGAAAATGTTGACGTCGGTCACTAAATCCGAATACATCACTTCCATAGGTTGGGTATTGGGAACGGTATATACATTAAAATATACTTCAGCTGCGAGCACCGAATCAAGACTGTAGTTCTTCGTATGGAAATTCATATCCAACACGCTTCCGGTTGGCCAGATGTAAGCAGTTCCATCGGGCAGGTGTGTATCGAACGAAATTTGCCAAGCATTGATCATTGTTGAGGATGCTCCCGATGATCCAGAACCATTCGTTGGATTTTGCAAACGAAGTCCATCAGCAAACGAAGCATCTTGACCAGGAAGAAATTTGTATAATAAAAAGTGATGACTTTGGGCTGACATCACCATTTCGATTCTGTTCACTTGGATGTTTTCGGGCAATTCCAAATCGTACTTGATAAAATATTCTGCTTCCGATTGAGGCGCCAAGAAAATCTTTCCTAAATGCAATTGAAAAGCACCTGCTTCAGTAGGAACGGGAGGTGGTGTTGGAATGCTGTTTATTCCCCCAACTGTGTAATATTCATTAATCAAACTGGTATCTACCACATTGCCGGTTAAAGGTGCGCCTTTGTAAATCCACTGTCGGATGAGCTCGATTTGTTTGTTTTCTAATTGACCTACAGGATAATTTCCGGGCATTGTATTGCCTTCGTTTGTGCCTGTTAGTCCATCGGTTGGATAAAGGCTTGCATTGCATTTACGGTAAAGAAAACTCCTGTCGGGATAACCAGGACGAATGAGTTTGTGACCTTTTGCTGCAGCTGCCGGATTTGTTGGTACTGCATTTACGATGCGGTTATATACTTCCGAATCAGTTCCTGTTAAGTTCAAATTTCCTGTGTTGTCAATTGTGTTGTGACAACCAATGGTGCAATTTGTTTGAAACAAAGAAGTAATTTGAGAAAAGGTGTTTTGTCCAAACGAATGATTGGAGAACACAGATAAGATGGCAACTATTACAAGCGATTTGATTTTCATATCAAGGTAAATTTCATTCAAAACTAGTGATTTATTCAATTTATTGATGATGTCAGAACAGATTTGATTTTGGTGAAATGGTTTAATGAAATTTACTTCCCAACTCTTCCGCCCAAGTATTTCCCAAAAAAGCGCTCCATTTCTTTGTAAAAAT
>JBBALS010000450.1:0-1947 GCA_040402915.1 Flavobacteriales bacterium | reverse complement strand
TCAAAATTCAGCGCCATTTTCCATTCGAGACCGAGTGAATTTCTAATATGTGTGGGATAGCAGGTTTTTGGGGGAAGGGAGATGAATCCGTGATGCGAGCCATGACGGAGGCATTGCACCATCGAGGACCGGATTTTACAGGCACATTTTTTGATCCTAAAATGGCGCTCGGTTTAGGCCATGCACGTCTAAGTATTTTGGATCTTTCCGCTGGGGCACATCAGCCTTTTTTTTCTGAGGATAAGCGTTTTGTCATCATCTTTAATGGGGAGATCTATAATTTTAAATCCATTCGGCAGGATTTAGTCGAGCGGGGTTATGGGCCTTTTCAAACCCAAGGTGACACAGAAGTGCTTTTAAAAGCCTATCAAGCAGATGGACTCGCATGCCTTTCAAAACTGAATGGTATGTTTGCTTTTGCCATTTTTGATTATGAGCGAAATGAATTGTTATTGGCCAGGGATCGCATGGGTAAAAAGCCCTTATACATCGCTCAGGCATCAGGCACACTTTTATTTGCTTCTGAACTTAAATCAATTTTACAGCATCCTGAATTCCAATCGGAATTAAATCTAAATGCTTTAAATCATTATTTGACCCTAGATTATGTTCCTACTCCCATCAGTATTTTTGAGGGGGTAGAGAAATTAGAGGGGGGGCATTATTTACAGATAGATTTTAAAGGCAATATAAAAAGAGGGTCTTTTTGGAAACCTAATTTTATTCCTTTAGAGATTTCGTTTGAAGAAGCCAAAGAAGAATTAGATCGCTTATTGGCCGAAGCTACTGCCTTACGTTTAGTGGCAGACGTCCCCGTGGGAATCTTTTTAAGTGGAGGATTGGACAGTAGTGCCGTTGCCTATTATGCCCAAAAACAAGCTGTCAATCCCATTCAAACCTTTTCCATTGGCTTTAATGAAAAGAGTTATGATGAGCGCGCTTATGCCCAGCAGGTAGCTAAGCAATTAGGAACAGAACATCATGAACGAATTCTAACGGCCCAAGAGTCCATTGACTTGATTCCATCCGTTTTCTCATCACTAGACGAACCCTTTGCAGACCCATCCATCTTACCTACGTATTTACTTTCCCAGTTTACGCGTTCAAAAGTGACGGTGGCTTTGGGTGGGGATGGTAGCGATGAATTACTCGCAGGATATCCTACCTTTATTTCGGAAAAATTGGCTCCATTGTTGGCTTGGATGCCCGCTCAAATGGTTCAAGGTTTGCAAAAAATGGTCAATTTTTTACCAGCAAGTGATCAAAACATTTCATTGGACTTTAAATTAAGGCAATTTTTAAAAGGCTTTGAGAGTTCAAAGCAGTTTAGGCATAGCCAATGGTTAGGAAGTTTCAGTATTTCAGAGAAAAAAAATCTTTGGAGTAAGGATATTGAATTTAAGATCCCGAATCAAAATACCTTGCGAGTGATCGATGAGTATGCCAAGCGAGGCTCTGAGCAGGAATTGATTTACATGTATTTAAAGACCTATTTACAGGATGATATTTTAGTGAAAGTTGACAGGGCTTCCATGATGAATTCTTTAGAAGTTCGTGCCCCCTTCATGGATGTGAATGTAGTTGATTTTCTAAATCGTTTGCCTTATGAATATAAACTAAAGGGTTTTAAAGGAAAACATTTGCTGAAGGAAACCATGCGAGGAAAATTACCGGAAGACATCATTGATCGTCCTAAAAAGGGCTTTGGTATCCCTGTTTCCTTATGGTTGAAAAATGAATTAAAAGATCTATGCCATGATTTATTGAGCAAAGAGGCCATTGAATCCCAAGGATTGTTTGATTATCAATATGTCGAGCGATTGAAGCAAAATCACTTTAAAGGCCGACAAAATAACCGGAAGGAATTGTGGAATTTGATGGTTTTCCAATTGTGGAGGCGTAATTTCTTAAAATAGCCAGTATTTAATTCCGATACTCATCCCCATC
>JBBALS010000449.1:0-1948 GCA_040402915.1 Flavobacteriales bacterium | reverse complement strand
AATCCAGGCGACGAGGTTTTATTGCCTTCGCCATATTGGGTGAGTTATATCGAAATAATAAAGCTTGCAGGAGGAATTCCGAAAATTATTTATGCAGGAATTGAGCATGATTTTAAGATTACTGCCGATCAACTTAAACCGCATATTACAGATAAAACGCGTATGATGATTTTTTCATCGCCATGCAATCCAACAGGATCTGTTTATTCGAAAGAGGAGCTTTCTAACATTGCATCATTTTTCCAAGATTATCCTGAAGTAGTTATTGTTTCGGATGAAATCTATGAACACATTCGTTTCAAAGGAGAACATTGCAGCATTGCTTCATTACCCGGCATGTTAGAGCGTGTTGTAACAGTGAACGGACTCTCAAAAAGTTTTGCCATGACCGGCTGGCGTTTAGGATATATTGGAGCGCCAAAATGGATTGCATCAGCTTGCGATAAATTCCAAGGACAAATTACTTCTGGCACGTGTACGATATCTCAACGAGCTGCAATAACAGCACTTTCTGCCGATCCGGAGGTTATACAACCCATGGTTGATGGATTTTTGAAACGACGTGATTTGATGTACGGACTTTTGAAAGAAATTAAGGGATTGAAGGTGAATGAACCCGAAGGAGCCTTTTACTTTTTCCCAGATGTTTCGGCGTTTATTGGGAAGAAAGGTAATGGTGTTGCAATTAATTCAAGTCAAGAACTCACCATGTATTTGTTGAGTAATTATCATATTGCAACTGTTGGTGGTGAAGCATTTGGATGCGAAAAATCCATTCGATTATCGTATGCTTCTTCTGAAGAAATTTTGATTGAATCGGTAAAGCGACTAAAAGCAGGATTAGAAAGTTTAGTATGATGAACCAAGCAGAGCTTCTTAGGATTTTCGATTGTTTTACTCAACAACGGGTTTTGATTATTGGAGATGTGATGGTCGATAGTTATATCTGGGGAAAGGTGGATCGCATTTCGCCAGAAGCTCCTGTGCCCGTTGTTGCTGTTCAACGCAAGGAAAATAGATTGGGCGGTGCTGCAAATGTTGCTTTAAATGTGAAAGCATTGGGTGCTAATTCGGTTTTGGCAGCTGTTATTGGAAATGATTTGGATGGAGATAATTTTCTCAAATTATTGGAACAAGAAGGTTTATCTTCTGAAGGCATCATGCGCTTAAATCGTCCTACGACTGTAAAAACACGAGTTTTAGGAAATCAACATCAGTTGTTGCGAATTGACGCAGAAGATGATAGAGAACTTGCTACAGGCGACTCTCGTGTTTTTATTGAAAGTATTATCAAACTTTTGCGAAGCGATCGTTTTGATGTCATTATTTTCGAAGACTACGACAAAGGGTTAATTTCTCACAACTTGATTGAATCGGTCGTTTCGATTGCTAAAGAATTGAATATTCTTGTTGCGGTGGATCCTAAAAAACGGAATTTTCTATCCTATAAAAATGTGGATCTGTTCAAACCCAATTTAAAAGAAATCAAAGAAGGATTGAAGATCGATGTTGATCCGAAATCCATAGATTCATTGATAGCTGCAGATAGTAGGTTGCGAGAGGAATTAAATCACACATGGAGTTTAATTACTTTGTCGGAACACGGAATGTTTGCTAGTAATGGAAACGAAATGAGTCAAACACCATCTCGACCGATTATTATTTCGGATGTGAGCGGAGCTGGAGATACGGTTATTAGCACTGCTGCTTTATGTTTATCGGCTGGAGCAGATATTGAAACGAGTACCTATTTAGCAAATTTAGCAGGTGCGAGTGTTTGCGAAAAGCCAGGTGTTGTTTCTGTTGATGCAGCATTTTTATTAGCAACAGCCATTTCCTCCATTCAAAAACTGTAAAGAAACACAATCATTTTTCGAACAATGCCCATATTGAGGTGTTAGAATCTTATGAAAGTCACTCCCTACGAACATTCTTCGGATAGCAAAAA
>JBBALS010000448.1:0-1957 GCA_040402915.1 Flavobacteriales bacterium | reverse complement strand
TTTATTATTAAAAAAAATCAGAGGAATATTTGTTTATATAAAATGTAATTTTTAGGTAAACCCAACACTCCCCTACCCGATGCAATCTACTTAAAAACGGTAATATTCATTTCATTTGAAACGTTTATATACGTTTAAATACGACTAAATACCTTGAAATGTCAATTCAAGTTCAATTCACTTTATCTGAATATTTTCAAATAAAAACCAAATAGCTATTCATAATGAGGTGTTAATAGAAATCTAAAAACATCTCCAAACTGAGCATCTAGCAAACTATTTTCGTTCTGATGATAAAGAAGTACGGAAAACATGTGAAAGAATGGGGCAAAGCCTTTTTATGGGCATTCTTGTTTGCATGGGTTCTCCGAACAACACTAATCCAAGGAGCATTTATTCCGAGTCAGAGTATGGAGCGCTCACTAATGCCGGGCGATTTTGTCTTTATCAATAAATGGACTTACGGTGCTCGGATGCCCATTACACCCATTGGAATCCCGTTCATGCATCAAAATATGCCGTTCAGCAATGAGCGAGCAGCTTATCTCGATTGGATTTCGCTTCCCTACTGGCGCTTGCCGGGTTTTGGAGAAATTGAACATAACAACATTGTGGTCTTTAATTATCCCATGGAATTGGAGCGTCCTGTTGATAAACGCACCTATTTTGTGAAGCGTTGTGTTGGCTTACCTGGTGATACGTTTTCAATTTTCAATAAGCGAATAATTATCAACGGCGATTCCTTGGATCAATTACCATCCTACCAATTTAACCGAAGAATAAAATGCACCACACCGCTCGATCAGGCATGGTTAGATTCTTTGGAAATTACCGAAGGAGGATTGGTTTCCAACATGTTGGACTATGAATTTCCTTTAAGTGACACCCTTGCGAAATTGTTTGAGAGTCATCCATTTGTTCATTCTATGAAAATGCATTCCGAGCAACAAGGCGATTACCAAGCCTATATTTTCCCTCATAGCAGAATGTATCCATGGAACAACGATTTTTGGGGGCCTATTGAAATCCCTGCAGAAGGTAAAACGGTTACTTTAAACGATACCAACATTGTGCTTTACGAACGCATCATTCGCGATTATGAGCAGAATAAACTCGAGGTTTTCCCTGGTAAAATACTCATCAACAATAAGCAAGTTTCGTCTTACACATTTCAACAAGATTATTACTTTATGATGGGCGACAATCGAGATTATTCGGCCGATTCGCGCTCTTGGGGTTTTGTGCCACGCGATCATATTATAGGAAAAGCATGGATGATCTTCTTCTCATACAATGCCAATAAAAGCGAAAGTTCGCATATTCGTTGGAACCGCATTTTTCGATTATTACATTGATGAAGTCTACCGAATCGATTTTAATTCAACTGCAGTATGCACCTCCGGTCGACCAACTGGCGATTTTAGCAAAGGGTATTCCTGTGTTCATCGAGTCGCATGAGAATTACCAAAAACAGAGTTATCGAAATCGTTGCCATATCCTCACCTCACAAGGTATTTTACCCTTGGTGATTCCGGTGGTTCATCAACAAGGATTGCCAATCACCATTCGAGAGGCCAAGATCGATAACAAACGACCATGGGCAATTCAACATTGGCGAAGTTTAATTTCGGGTTATAACAAATCGCCCTACTTTGCTTATTACAAGCATTATTTTGAAGGATTGTATTTGAATTCACCTGAAACACTTTTAGATTTCAACATGCAGCTTCTTGAAATCTTTTGCAAAATTGTAAAGCTTGAATTGCCTCAATTGAATACTTCGTGGGATGAAAAACCTTCATATCAGATTGATTTACGTTCACGGTTTCATCCAAAACTTCTGAATAATGAAATCGCCCCACTCCCTTATTACCAGACATTTGAAACTAAAAATGGGTTTACCGAGAACTTACGTGCTTTCGCTCTCATTTTCAACGAAGGACCCGAAGCAGCCGAA
>JBBALS010000447.1:0-1964 GCA_040402915.1 Flavobacteriales bacterium | reverse complement strand
AAGGCAATTCGAAAAATAACATTAAGCCAAAAACACCGTCTTGTTGCGCCTTTTATAGAATCGGATTCCTTGCTCGATATCGGTTGCGGAACAGGTGCATTCCTTAATTATTGCAAACAACAAGGAGTATCCGTAAATGGGATTGAGCCCGATATCGACGCGCGAAGTTTTGGAATAAAGAATTATGGCATTGATGTTTATCCTGAGGACAAACTGAATGAGTTCTCAAACAATTCGTTTTCTGTCATAACGATGTGGCATGTCTTAGAACATGTTTCCAATTTACATGAACGCGTTTCAGAAATCAATAGACTATTAACAGATAAGGGCCGTGTATTTATTGCTGTGCCCAATCACTTTTCTTACGACGCCCAATATTATGCTGAAAACTGGGCCGCGTATGATGTTCCAAGGCACTTAAATCATTTTGATCATAAAAGCATTAAGTCGCTTTTTGAACAACACGGACTTCAATTAGAGCGAATTTTACCAATGAAATTCGATGCTTTTTATGTGTCTATTTTGAGTGAAGAAATTAAAACAGGATCTCGAAATTTTGTTCATGGAATGTACCGTGGATTTATTTCTAATCTGAAGGCAAAAGAAACTACTTGGTCGAGCCAAATCTACGTTTTTAAAAAAGGCGGGGCATAGAAGCCGCCTAGTAAAATGCGCGGTCAAAACGGATGCTAGGCATTGGGTTGGGCTGGAAAGGCCATTACGGGCCGCCGGGCGAGGTAAAAAATTTGTCTTATTTGTTGATTGAACCAATGTTAATTCCAACAGCTCATGTCTAAAACAAGGTCTTTCTCAACCCGAATGTATATTGGTGCCTTTTTGAATACTATAGCCGTAAGTCGATCGATTTTTTGTCCGTCTTGTAGCCCAAAGAAAATTTCTGGAATAATTGTTTTCTCAAAGATTCCCGCACCAAGATTTTTCATTTCTAAATCTGGATTATCGCCAGCGCTAAAATATGGGCTCGGTTGGACAACCGTTCCATCTGTTAATAGTGCTTTTAAGTGAACGTAGCATTCACCAGCAATTATATTTTGCATAGCAGCTAATGTGTCCCTATAATTATCATACACAATTCGAATAAAATCGTCTTGTAGGATCTTGGACGGAAAGCTGTAAACTACTTCTTTCAAAACTGAAGGAGGGTTTATTTCAAATACCAAATCTGTTGATTTGCGATCGGGGTCTCCATAACCTCCTCCATCTTTTGGCTTTACCAAAAAGTGAATGTCTTCAGTAAAAACAGTCGCCGCATCAACACCATAAAATTCGGTCGGAATCATTGTATAACTATAAACATGTTCGGATTCTTTTGTCATTTTCAATGTATCGTTGCTATTCTTCCACGGTTGTGCTCCAACTCCATTCACCAATGGATGACCTGCAGGATGCTCAAAAGGTTTCCACGTCCAAATAAATAAATCTTTGGAAGAATCCGCATCAGCTATTAATAACTGAACATGTTCTAATGTTTGATCAAGCTGATCGAGGTTTACAATAATTTTTACTTCCTGATTCGGATTCGTGTAATCGCTTGGATCGGAAGTAACAACCTGTGAATGAACTTCAGAAAAGTATGTACTTAGTAATAATAGTAAAAGAAATATTTTTTTCATAAACCGAATTTATTGAAGACGTGAAAAAGTGTAGTCGTATCTAAGGTAATTTTCCCCACAAGTGTTTTTTCTGTTTAATTTGAACATGAATTGATTATCTGTTTCTCTGGGCATATTACTGAGGCTTGCTGTTTTCCCAAGACTTGCAGATAAAGTATCTCCTTTTGATGAGTAAAAATAAATCGATGTAGGATATGGCAACTCATTATACGCCCAAGTTCCTCCTGTGCCTAAAATTCGTGGCATATTACCAGGCTGAATAATGGAATAGGCATTATTATCTTTTTCAAAACGAATAATCATCTTACTGCTTTCGTTAGAAGAGAAATA
>JBBALS010000446.1:0-1971 GCA_040402915.1 Flavobacteriales bacterium | reverse complement strand
CGTGAACCATAGTGAGAATAATCAGAAGCTACTTCTTGTTTAGGAATTTGAACGCCCAATGCACTAAGCTTCGCCTCAAACTCAAGCATTCGCTTTGCTTTTATTTCTTGCAATGAGTCTTCAATAATGCGAAATCGCTCTCTTTCTTTTTGCATTCGCTCTGGAGATTTAACATCTTCAACTTCCATTTGCGGAGGTGCATCATCCTGAGCAAGGGTAGAATAATCGGATTCTGCTACATCCATTTCTACAGGCATTTCCATAACTGCATCTGCAACGATTTCCTTTTGAACATAATTGGTTAAATTGACAGCACCGCGGTCTAAACGTAGATTTACCATAAAACTATCAGGCGAAAAAGTAATGGTCCCCTGCGATTCAACTTCAATAGTTGTAACAGATTGATTTTGTGCAATTGCATTTCCCATAAACAGACAAAAGCCAATTACAGGAGTCAACTTTCTAAAAATCATATTCCAAATTGTTCTCGAGCATCCCCAATAAGTTTCATCACTCCAGCATGATCGTGCGCTTCTGCATAAACACGCAAAAGTGGTTCAGTACCAGAAGGACGAACCATCAACCACTCATCTTCACTCACAAAAAATTTGTATCCATCCATATCTTCTATACGAATAACTGGACGATCCCCGATCGACTTTACCTCACCATTTTTGCAAGATGCAATGACGCGTTGCTTTTCGGCTTCGGGTAAATGTAAATCGTTTCGATCTACGCTAAATGCTCCGGTAATTTCGTAAACTTCTTCAATAAGTTGATTAAGCGTTTTGCCCGACTTGGCCATAAATTCCCATATAACCAAGCCCATCCAAATACCATCGCGTTCTGGAATATGACCTTTTATAGCAATTCCACCCGATTCTTCACCACCTAACAAAACATCATCTGTGATCATGATTCCAGCGATGTACTTGAATCCGATTTTCACAATATCTAAATCCAAATTATAATGGTTGCATATATTTTTCACCTTGACGGTAGAAGAAAATGCTGTGCATACTTTTCCGTCGAGTCCTTTGTATTTCTTTAAATAATGGATGAGCAATAAAATGATATGGTGAGAATCGACAAAATTCCCTTCATTATCGAATAAACCAATACGATCAGCATCACCATCGGTAGCTAATCCGCAATCGATATTACCCGCAATGCGAATCATTTCCGAAAACTCAGTCAGGTTCTTGGCAATTGGCTCTGGAGCTTGACCATCGAAAGATGGATTGTGATCGCAATGAAGCATTGTGGTCTCGGGCAATAAACGACGAATCACATTTTGTCCTGCACCATACATAGCATCGTAAGCAAATTCCAAATTGGAGTTTCGAATAGCATCTAGATCAAAATTTTCTTCCACACGTGTGCAATAATCACCCTCTAAATCAACGATAACCAAATTTCCAGATTTCTCAGATTTTGCTAAAGAAACATCCTTCCAATTTGAATTAGCTAAATCCGGAATGATGGATTCGATTTCATCAATTTTATCGGGCAATAAAGGTCCGCCATAACTTCCTTTCAGTTTATAACCATTGTAGGAAGGTGGATTATGACTGGCTGTTAGCACAATTCCTAAATCGGTTTTGTATGTAATTGCTCCCAACGAAACCATCGGAGTAGAAACAAAACCATGTGAAAGATAGACCTTCACTCCGTTTGCAATCATCACTTTGGCGGTTGTTTCTGCGAACAATTCGCCCGCAAATCGGCAATCGTGACCAAGAACAACAGATGGAGAAACATAGTTTTCCTTTAACCATTTAGCCGTTGCTTCCGAAACTCGAGCAACATTTTCAACAGTGAATTCATCGGCAATGATTGCTCTCCAACCATCAGTTCCAAATTTAATTTTTGTCATAGTATATTTTATATTCCTCGGGCGTTCAGACTTGACTGATAGCGATGAGCATTTTGTTTATGTTGTTCGAATGTAACCGCAAAATCGTGATAACC
>JBBALS010000445.1:0-1972 GCA_040402915.1 Flavobacteriales bacterium | reverse complement strand
AGCGTTAACATATCCTAAATAGTCGGTTAGCGTTGTCCATTCATCATCGGATGGAACATGAAAACCAGCAGGTGCTAAACCCCGAGGATCGTTGACAGCATACCAATTATAGAGTTTGCCATACTTTACTCCGTTAGCAGGTTTGTTTTCATAATAACACCAAGCAGGCAGACCATTATTGGCAGCTCTTTGCCATTCCTCAATCGTTTTTGCCTCAATAATTGGGTCGCCATTTTGGAACCTAGCAGTACTAAGATTATCTACCATCCAAACTTGATAGCCAATGTTAACAGTTGCGTAATTTCCTTTGAAAGATACCTGATCGGAACTAATATTGGAAACAACTTGCTTGGGTGCTGATTTAGTTTTGGGTTTATAGTATTCTATATACATCGCCAAACTATCACTTAAAATACCAAGCTGGCTTTGCAATGAGCTTATGGTTTGTTGATTCGAAGACAGTTCGGATTTGCTTTCTTGTAGCTCAGATGTGAGTTTATCCAAATTAACAGTAATTGATGTATTCTTACTCTCTAAAAGGGCGAGATTGGCTGTCAATGATGTATTCTTACTTTCCAATTGGCTAATATTGGAGGTCAATGATGAAATCTTACTTTCCAATTGAGCGACATTGGAGGTCAATGATGAATTCTTATTTTCAAGAGTGGAGATGTTCGCTTTTAATTTGGAAATTTCTGCATCGTTGAATCTGCGCTCGATACTTACTACCTGATTCAAACTATCTATGCGGGTAGTTAGAATAACAATTTGCTCTTTCTTGGATTGTGAAAATGAAATTTGACTTAAAGCGAAAGCGAATAGTAAAAAATATAGTCTCATTGTGTTTTAAAAAATTTAAATTATTAAATATGATACAATCTACAAATGTCTTGTTTTTTACAATAGGTAGTCTCAGCTTGCTAATGCAACATTAGTATTCGAAAGTAATTCTTTTATTGCTTCAATTGGAGTTTTATCATTTAATGTTTCTCTTGGTCTTTCGTTAATCCAACGTTGGATTTTACTGACTTCTTGCTTGCTTACTTTTGTAAAGTCTGTTCCCTTTGGAAAAAAATCTCTGACAAGTCCATTTGTGTTCTCATTAGTACCTCTTTGCCACGGGCTATGTGAATGACAGAAGTATACTTGCATTTTTGTTGATACTGTAAATTGCTTGTGCTGCGCCATTTCTTTATCTCTATCGTATGTCAGTGATCTCTTTAAATCTCGAGGCATTGATTGCAGTTTTTTAGCAAAAGCTTTACGCACAGATTCGGCATCCTTTCCTTCCAAATGAACCAGAAGTAAGTATCTTGTGCTTCGCTCAACCAGGGTTCCTAATGCTGATTTGTGGTCTTTTCCTAAAATTAAATCTCCTTCCCAATGGCCAGGAACTGATCTGTCGGCAACCTCTGCTGGTCGCTGCTCAATTGAAATCATATCCGGGATTGTTCCTCGCTTTTCCAATTCCATTCCACGTTTCTGACGTTTAGGTTTGTGCTGTCGAAGCATTGAAATCAGCTCCTTTTTCAGCTCGCCTTTGGCCTGAACATAAATGTATTGATAGATAGTTTCGTGAGATACGGACATGTTCTTGTTTTTCTTAAGCCAAGTGCTGATCTTCTGTGGCGACCAGCGTTTTTTTAGTTTAGGGATGACGAATTTAAGCATTCCATTTTGTTCTAGAATCAATGGCTTTCTATGGCTTATTTGCGCCTGCTCGTTTGCCCTTTGATGGGCAACGGCAGCCAAATAAACATGCTCTCCAAAGTCAATGATTGAGCCTCGACTAACCTCTCTGCTGATCGTTCCTTTGCTTCGATTTAATTCATTGGCGATTGATTGATAATCCCAATTCTCTTTTAACCAGATAGAAATAAGTATTCTTTCTTCGTAATTAATGCGTTGATATACCATTGTGAAAAATTAGAAATTGTTATTCTAATTGTTGCAATAGCAAGTTGATGTTAAT
>JBBALS010000444.1:0-1981 GCA_040402915.1 Flavobacteriales bacterium | reverse complement strand
ACCTCACCATCCAAAAGAAAAATATATCCCAAATTGGACCAAGCAGGAGCATAAAATGGAGATTCCTTTACCAGCTTTTCAAAAACCAATTTCGCTTGTGCTTTTTGATTATTCTGCATAGCTGATGTTCCGAATTTATTTGCGAATTCGAAATAATGTGGCGCTAAATAATAAGCTGCCTGATAACATAACATTGCCTTATCGATTTGTTGTGCATTGGAGTATGCTTCTCCAATACGATAGGCTGTCCATGCTTCACGGTTACTCCAACTATGCTTCCCATAAACTTCCGAAACGATGAATGAAGATCCAATGGCATTTATCAATTTAAGGATCGAAGGATAATCGGCTTGCAAATAATGAAGCAAAATAATTTCATGAAATTTAGCTTTCATTGACGCATTGCTATTGTATTTCAGATAGGAAGAAGCGCTATCGAGTAAGGTTAAATTATTGGACTCGAATTTCTCATATTGCTGTAGATATGCTCTTGCAATACTCAAGCTATCAGGTTTGGAATCATTGATACAACTTAATCCTTTAAACTTCTTATTACCAGAAGTCTCATATTGTGCAGGTCGCTTTCGTATATAGTGATCGTGAATGCGCACATGCGGAATATCCTTCGAACCACTTAGTGGCATGTGACACGAAATACAGTTATTTTTACTAAGTAGCTGAACTTCCTTTTTCTCGGTGCATTCATTGTTTTTATTAGTACTATGGCAGGATTTACACTTTTGGATAAATGCGTTTTCGTCGGTATTTTTAACACTGATGTGAGGATTGTGGCAAGTAACACAGGTTAGAGCGTTTTTATAAGGTCGAAGCGAATTGGCGTTCCCCGCTCGATCGGACATTACTTTAAAACATTCACTTTGTTTTAAGCGATCGGCATGTGAAGCCATGATGAACGAGTTTTCATCTCCCTCATATCTTGGCAGATAAATTTGCATTACATCCGAAAGTTTCATCCCAGGTTTAAAGTCGAAAAAGGACTTCCCATTTTTGAGTACTGCATTTCCTTGTAAGTGGCAACGTTGACATAAATCGAATTGCAGATCGACCGAAAGCTTCCCAGGGTTTACAATGGAATAATCGATTGCTTTGGATGTATCGACAAGAATACCTTGTTGTTTTTGAGCTACGTGAATTTCTCCTGGCCCATGACAACGTTCACAATCGATGCCTTTTGGTATGTTCAGGTATTTGTTTTCAGACCCTTTTACCATTTTGGGGTAAGCATTATGGCAACTCATACATTCCAAACCAATAATTCGATCGAAACGGTCACTTCTTCCATTTTCGAAACCTGGAGGCAAATCCCATTTTTGTTCTTGTGTATAATAAGTTAGAGGTGCTTGAAACGTGAAGCCATTAATTTTAAAAAGATGAGAGTTTGTATGTTGGCCAGAACCAATGATATAATCAATCTTTTGACGTTTTAAATGAATTGTATCTTTCCCGTTTAGTCGATACTCTGTGATATACAATTCATTATTTACCCAAGATGGAGTATACCAAAAATCGAGTGCTTTATCATACACACGATGCACTTGATTAAAATTAGCTGCGCTTTTACTTTTAGATGCATTATCGAAGGACTTACCCATTCCAGTTTCCGAGAATGTGCTGTGTATTCTGGGATGGCATTGTTTACAGGTTTCCATCCCAACATAGGCCACGGTATCGTTTAAATTGAGAAAGGTGTTGCTCGGCAAATTAGATTTCTCTGAACTGCAGAAAAACGAAAAACATGCAAAAGCAACAACCGTAAATACAATGAGTAATGTTTTCAAAAAAGATCTTATTTCTTAGGATATTCTTTAATTATGTTATCAAATATCTTCATTTAAACTGAATGAATAAACATGATATGCATGGATTGAATCGGAATAACGAAAGCCGGCTTGAAGAAACAAATTTATGCTAGCCATGTTTTGCGGTTCGACAAAAGCTAAAAGTTTTTCGATTCCATAAT
>JBBALS010000443.1:0-1983 GCA_040402915.1 Flavobacteriales bacterium | reverse complement strand
CGATTTTCGCTTTTCGACTCCATTTCTGGTCGAATTTTGTATACTAGATATCCATCTTCCCGAATGTCAGTAAAAGCCAACCGTTTTAAAAGCGAACCCGAATTATCTTCTGAGCAGGATACAAAACTGCCTAAGGAGCCCAAAACGGCTGTGCCTAAAAAAAAGACCAAGAAATCTCCATTGCCTTCCGTTTTTCAAAATGAAAATTTTATTAGGATTAGTGGATTGTTTTTAATCCTCTTCTCTTTATTTCTAGTATCAGCTTTTGTTTCGCATCTCTTTAATTGGCGGGCTGATTATGATATAGTTCGGGATACTCCTCTGGGAAAATTTCTATTAGACCCAAGCTTGAAAGTATCCAATAGTATGGGGAAAATAGGTTCCCTTTTCGCCTTTGTATTCTTCCACCATTGGTTTGGAATTGCGTCGTTCATCATCCCATTTTATATTTTCATTATTGCGTTTCGTATGTTTTTCGGGGTGACTATTTTGCCTTTAAAGAAGACGTTTATATACAGCTTGTTTGCACTAATTTTCATTTCATTGGCAACAGGTTTTATTCTCAATGACGAATATTTACTGTTAAGTGGAGGTTTCGGATATCATCTCGAACGCTATTTGAATTCGGTTGTTGGCTCCATTGGAATTGGGTTTTTACTGCTTTTCTCAGGCATTACATTTTGTATGCTTGCTTTCAAATGGACATTCCAAATCCCAGAAAAATTTGTTAATACCCAAACAGGTAATTCTCTCGATTCTTCGATTGCAAACCCAATTGGGAACTCAATTCGAGAAGATAATTCAGATTCAGATTCACTTACGAGAGGTTCGGGACACTATGGAGATGATGAAAATGAAGACGAAGATTTGGATGTGCTCGATGATTTGGAAGAGGATTCAGATTCGTCGATTGTAGAAAATTTACCATTCGATTTGCCCGTTCTCAATGATTCTCCCGAAAAAGCTCCTACATCTTCTGGACTAGAATTGACCATTGAAGGAGTTGATGAAGATGATGAACCGGAGCCCGAAATTTCCGTCCTGTCTCCAGCAAAGGAATTGAGTGAGGAAGATAAAGCCCGAATGAATTTAAATGAGGTTTTGTCTGAAAATGAAGATTTTGATTTGGGGGATTATGACCCAACGCTCGATTTATCCTCATACAAATATCCAGAACTCGACCTTCTCGAGAACTACGGACAAGGAAAAGCCAAAGTTGATAAATCCGAATTGGAAGCAAATAGTAATCGGATTATTGAAACGCTTAAGAATTACAACATCGAAATTGCCCGAATTAGTGCGAGTGTTGGACCAACAGTAACTCTTTACGAAATTGTCCCTGCTGCGGGAGTTCGGATTTCCAAAATTAAAAACTTAGAAGACGATATCGCTTTGAGTCTTTCGGCACTAGGAATTCGTATTATAGCCCCAATGCCAGGAAAAGGAACCATCGGTATAGAAGTTCCGAACCAGAATCCAGAGATTGTAGCAATGCGCACCTTGCTTGCAAGTGAAAAGTTTATTAACACCACCATGGATTTACCCATTGCATTAGGTAAAACCATATCGAACGAAAATTTCGTAGCTGATTTAGCGAAGATGCCACATTTGCTTATGGCTGGGGCAACAGGGCAAGGGAAATCTGTTGGTTTAAATGCAATTCTTGTATCCTTACTTTACAAGAAACATCCTTCCCAAATTAAGTTTGTATTAGTAGATCCGAAAAAAGTTGAACTTACCTTGTTTAACAAGATAGAACGACATTTCTTAGCGAAGCTTCCTGGAGGAGAAGATGCAATCATTACCGACACCAAGAAAGTTGTTCATACGTTAAATTCATTGTGTATTTTAATGGATCAGCGTTACGAACTTCTTAAAATGGCAATGGTTCGTAATATTAAGGAATACAATGGTAAATTTTTAGGCCGCAAGTTAAATGCTAAAAATGGACACCGTTTTATGCCGTATATGGTGGTGGTGGTG
>JBBALS010000442.1:0-1992 GCA_040402915.1 Flavobacteriales bacterium | reverse complement strand
TAGAACACGCACATGGATTGAAGGATATAACACCTTGATTTTTGCTGACGATGAACACAGCATTACTGGAGGAGGTTCAGGAACAAAAGTAAATGGCCAAACTTGGACATCCCTCATTACGTCTCCCCTTGTTCACAAGCGCTCTTGTCACCAAATTGTTAGTGGTGTTTTACAAGTAACGCCTAGCAACAAACCGATACGCACCATAGATTTTGGTCAAGGAAATTGTGATAATACCTTGACTGTTCTTATCAATGGAAATACGTATACCGTTACATTTTAACAAATCCTTTATTTCATTTAAAATGCAGCTACCATCTAGCTGCATTTTTTTTATGGGGTGGAATAAAATTGGTTATTTTTACAACGTATGATTGTGATAAGAACATTCTCAAGAACCATCCTTCCTTTATTTTTATTAAGCTTTTTGTTTTCATGTTCAAGAGATGAGCAAACTTCTTGGGACATTGACGTACTTGCTCCATTAGCAGAAACACGTCTATCGGTCAATAATCTTATTGCTGATTCATTGATTGTGAGTGCTTCTGGCGATCCTGTTTTGATTCGCTATGAAAATCAATTTAACTTAATACCAAACGATTCGCTTTATTATATTCCCGATACAAGCTTTTCGAGTTCGTTCAGTTTGCCTTTTAGTATCAATTTACCCGCAGGATTTGAAGTTGTTGATTTATCACAAGTAGTTCGATTTAATTATAAAGACGTTCAACTTTCTGAAGCAATTATTGAATCGGGAATTGCTAATTTCAAAATATATAATTCAATTTCTGATAAAGTTTTTGTTGACTACAGTATTCCCAATGCGAGTATTTCGGGTCAATCTTTACAATTTAACGATATTGAAATTGGTCCAGGTAGCAATCAAACACCTACCGTTTTTGAGAAAAACATAAACCTCAACGGCTACTTTTTAAATTTACGTGGCGACTTAGGAAATTTATCCAATCAATTTCGCGTAAACCTCAACGCTAAATTAAATCCAGATGGAAGCGGCGCAACCACATACGCCAATTTACCCATCCTAACCTATCAATACAATTTCAGAAACATACGTCCTTATTATGTTCGAGGATATTTGGGCCAAAGCAGTTTTACCGGAAACGATTACTTGAGTTTGTCGGAAATGAAAAAGCTTTCAGGAATTATTCACCTGCAAGACGTCACATTAAATGTTGAAATTGAGAATTCTATTGGTGCAGATTTCTCTTTAAATTTTCAAAACATCAAAGCATCTCGCAACGGAACCGAGTTGCAATTGAATCATCCAATTATTGGAAACAATCAGCAATTAAGTCGTGCGCAAAATATTGCACAAGGAGATTTACCTTATACCTCAACCTACAAGAATTACAGTTTTAATTCTAGCAATTCGAACATCAAAGCGCTTATTGAATTATTACCAGATCGCCTTTCATTTGAGGCCAGCGCATCGTTGAATCCTTTAGGAAATGTTTCAAGCGGGAATGATTTTCTGTATAAAAACAGCAATGTTCGAGTAAAAACAACCTTGGACTTGCCACTTAGCTTTTCTGCAAATGCACTCACATTTACGGATACTTTAACAACATTGGGCATTGAATCGACATCAACAGAAAATGTTTTGGCTGGTGACCTTCAAATTCTTGCTACGAATGGTTTCCCTTTTGAATTAATGGTTAAGGGTTATTTGCTTGATGAGAACAAGGTGCTAATCGACTCGCTATTAAGCAATCAAACCATTTTAGCCGCTACAGTAAACGATTTACTTCGCGTAACTCAATCGAAACAAACCACCTTGAAAGTGCCAGTAAGCGAAACATTAAAATTGCACCTCAGTCAAGCGCGATTTATTGTTCTGAAAGCTCGTCTAAACACCCAACCAGAAGACACAATTCTACCCATGTATGCTGATTACGAATTGCATTTGCAACTCATTGGGAATGGGAAATACCGCATAAAAATTTAAGTAATGAAGCAAGTCATTTGTTTTTT
>JBBALS010000441.1:0-1995 GCA_040402915.1 Flavobacteriales bacterium | reverse complement strand
CTGGTGGTACTTGCATCGATCCTCATATTAATGAAGATCTTCTTTAATAACGGAATTCAATTTTAATTGAACTTCTATCGGCTTGAGTAGTTCGGTGCTTCTCGGGTAATGTTTACATCGTGTGGATGCGATTCACGGATTCCGGCAGCTGTAATGCGAATGAGTTTTTTAGTCTGCAATTGTGCAATATTAGCAGCACCACAATAGCCCATTCCCGCGCGCAAACCTCCAATCATTTGATATAAAACTTCCGATAATGTTCCTTTGAATGGCACTTGTCCAACAATTCCTTCAGGAACTAATTTCTTCAAATCGTCTTCCGCATCTTGAAAATATCGGTCTTTCGAGCCCGTTTGCATGGCTTCAATGGAACCCATTCCGCGATACGATTTAAATTTTCTACCTTCAAATATAATGGTCTCACCTGGCGACTCTTCTACTCCAGCGAAAAGAGAACCAGCCATAATCGTTGAACCTCCAGCTGCAATAGCTTTGGCTATATCACCAGAAAAACGAATTCCACCATCTGCAATTACGGGTATACCTGTCCCTTGCAACTCGCGGGCAACATCCATAACAGCTGTAAGTTGAGGAACACCGACACCAGCAATTACGCGGGTTGTGCAAATAGATCCGGGCCCAATTCCAACTTTCACAGCATCCGCTCCAGCATCAACTAACATGCGCGCTGCTGCAGCTGTAGCAATATTTCCAACAACAACTTGTAAATCTGGAAATTGCGCTTTCACCTCCTTTAATTTTTCAATTACGCCTTTTGAATGACCATGTGCTGTGTCTATAACAACCGCAACGGCACCCGCTTTAACAAGAGCAGCAACTCGTTCGATTGTATCGGCTGTTACGCCAACTGCAGCAGCAACTCGCAAACGACCAAAATCATCTTTACACGCATTGGGACGAAGGCGATTTTTTATAATGTCTTTGTAGGTGATTAATCCTACTAGCTGATAGTCTTGATTAACGACAGGAAGTTTTTCGATTTTATAATCCTGCAACAATATTTCAGCTTTTGCAAGATTGGTTTCGGTGGTTGTAATGAGATTCTCTTTTGTCATTACATCGCGAACGGGCTTATCGAAACGTTTTTCAAATCGCAAATCGCGATTTGTAATAATTCCAACCAGCTTTCTGTTTTCATCAACTACCGGAATTCCACCAATTCGATTTTCCTTCATCAATTGCAAGGCATCGGCAACAACTGCGGTTTCAGGCAATACAACAGGATCGATAATCATTCCGCTTTCCGATCGCTTTACCTTTTTGACTTCGGCGGCCTGTTGTGCAATGCTCATGTTCTTATGCAAAACACCAATTCCTCCTTCTTGCGCTATGGCAATTGCCAAAGACGATTCCGTAACGGTATCCATTGCAGCCGAAACAATTGGCACATTGAGTCGGATAGTGCGAGTAAAATACGTGCTAATGTCGGTATCGCGGGGAAGAACTTCTGAGTAATCGGGAATAAGAAGTACGTCGTCGTATGTAAGCCCTTCAACGAATTTAGAATGGTGTTCCATGGCAATCGGGGAAACGGGATTAGTCCCGAATTGCGCGCAAATTTAGGAATTATTTGCCGTTTAAAATGAATTGAATTTTAAATTATAACTCCTTCCAAATTAATATTTACCCACAACCAATTCCAAAAGGTCTTCTTCTTGTAGCCAAACTTTCGCTAAATGTTGAATTTGTGCGGGAGTGATATTCCGAATTGACTGAGTATATCGTTGAAAATACTGCTCATCCACTCCAAATAGATGACAATTTTTAAAACGCTCCATGCGTTCGAAAGGACCTTCGAAACTTTTCAATAATGAACCCAGCATATAACTTTTCACTAAATCAAGCTCTTCATCAGAAACCATTTCATCGCGCAGCAAGGCAATCTCCTTGTAAATTTCATTCAAAGCAAGTGTGCAAACATCCGATCCCACTTCAGTGCTGATGTAAAAATAACCATCCGAACAGTAAGATAAA
>JBBALS010000440.1:0-1997 GCA_040402915.1 Flavobacteriales bacterium | reverse complement strand
GGCTCTTCGCGTTAAAAAAATAGCCTAAACGGCTATTTTTAGCGAAGAGGGGCGAGCGATTGCAACGGTAGTTGCGATTTGGGAGCCGTGAGGGGTCAGAAAAGTCTTGATTATCATCGATCTAAATCCAAAGTAAAAATTTCTAAAAAAAGACGATTTCTTGATTTCACTTTAAAACTAAAAAATATTTCAATTTTTCTTAAAAAAACCATACAAAAATTACAAACATAATTTAAAAAATCACCAATTTTTGTTTAAAAAATTTATAAATTTGTGGATTAAATTTAAAATCAAGAAATCGTCTTTTTTGAAATTTTTTTTGTTTTAATTTTTATGATAATCTCAAACCCTTTGATGCTATCAGTTTTTGACCCCTCACGATTCTAGGAACTTAACTACCGTTAAGTTCCTAGAATCCGCTCTCCCTCAAGGGGAGAGCTACTGCCCGTAAGCTTTGTGAGTATTTCATAAAATGTAGGTTTGCAAGCCCCGCAAGCGGGGAGAGGGGAAAGAATCTTATCGCGGATACGGCGATTTACTCGCCGTGTAGCGATTCAACTCAAAGCTAAATTTGCTTTGCAAATTTAATTAAGCGACGCCCTAATTTTTTTAGTCGCTTCAACCATGCCACGAAGTGCTGATTTGGTTTCAGGCCAGTCGCGAGTTTTCAAACCGCAATCTGGGTTAACCCAAATTTGCTCAGGATCCAACACTTTCAAAGCCTTATTAAGCAATTGCTCCATTTCGTCAACCGAAGGAACTCGTGGCGAGTGAATATCATAAACACCGGGTCCAATTTCATTTGGATATTTGAAGTTAATGAAAGCATTCAACAATTCCATTTGCGAACGTGAAGTTTCGATCGAAATCACATCGGCGTCCATATCGGCAATCGCTGAAATAATGTCATTAAATTCGGAATAACACATGTGGGTGTGTATTTGCGTGCGATCATGTGCCACTGAGGCCGTAATGCGGAAAGCATCAACCGCCCATTTTAAATATTCGCTCCAATTTTTTTGACGAATCGGCAAGCCTTCTCTAAGAGCGGCTTCGTCGATTTGAATAATTTTGATGCCGGCTTTTTCGAGATCCAAAACTTCGTCGCGAATCGCAAAAGCAATTTGCATTGTAGTGTCTTTGCGCGGTTGATCATCACGCACAAACGACCATTGCAAAATGGTAATTGGGCCCGTCAACATGCCTTTCATGATTTTTGAAGTAAGACTTTGCGCATATTTTGCCCACTCAACTGTCATAGCTTTTGGACGCGAAACATCACCGAAAATTACTGGCGGTTTTACGCATCTCGAGCCATAACTTTGTACCCAACCATTTTTGGTAAAGCAAAAACCGCTAAGTTGTTCGCCGAAATATTCAACCATGTCGTTGCGTTCAAATTCACCGTGAACCAAAACATCGATGCCGATTTCTTCTTGAAATTTAACGGTGCGTGCCGTTTCTTCTTTGATGAATTTTTCATATTCACTTGCAGAAATTATGCCCGCTTTGAAATCTGCTCGAGCCTTACGCACTTCTTTGGTTTGCGGAAATGATCCGATTGTTGTCGTTGGCAATAAAGGTAAGTTTAGAGCTTTTTGAATTTTCTTTCTTTGCTCATAATTATTTTCACGATTAAGCAAAGATTCGTCAATTTTCGCCACGCGTTTTTTAACTTCTTGATCATGAATTTTGGCAGAAATTTTACGATTGGCAACGGCTTTTTTGTTATTCTCAATCAAGCTTTGAACCGTTGACTCTTCGCCATTTACGGCTTTTGCAATCGCCACAATTTCCAACAATTTTTCAGTCGCAAAAGACAACCAAGATTTAATTTCCAAGTCAAGAACCGTTTCACTTTGTAAACTTACGGGAACATGAAGGAGTTGGCATGAAGGCGCAACAATCACACGATTTTTTCCAAGTTTTGCCGAGGCTTTTTTAGCAATCGCAATTGAATTTTCGAGATTGTTAATCCAAATGTTGCGACCATCAAC
>JBBALS010000439.1:0-1998 GCA_040402915.1 Flavobacteriales bacterium | reverse complement strand
GTTGTTATTGAAGAATTTAAACAGCGATACCTCAATCAACCTTATGGAGATGAGTGGCTGTTGCTTCGGCCATTGGCATATCAAGTTCACCCTTATCAGTGGGCTACGATTGGTAAAGAAATTAAACATATCGAAGATGCACTCATGGATGATGTGCGGGCGTTTTTTAATCGTTTTTATCTTCCTTCAAATGCCATCATGGTGGTTGCGGGCGATGTAAAACACGATGAGGTAAAACGCTTGTCTGAAAAATGGTTCGGCTCAATCCCAAGTGGAAATCGTCCTTTGAGAGATATTCCATCAGAACCTAAACAAACTGAAGCCAGACGGCTAACAGTAAATCGCGATGTGCCCACAGATTCCATAACAAAAGTGTATCACATGGCAGCCCGAATGGATGCTGAATATCAGGCCCAAGATTTACTTTCGGATGTATTGGGAAGAGGCCAATCGGCTCGTTTATTCAATGCTTTGGTGAAAGATGAACAATTATTTACAGATGTTTCGGCGCATGTAAGTGGTGGTTTTGATAAAGGCTTGTTTGTGATTAATGGTCGTGTGAAAAATGGTGTTAGTCCAGAATTGGCTGAAGCTGGAATTCAACGTGTTATTGAGGATCTTCTTGCAAATGGAATTCCGGAGCAAGAGCTTATCAAAGTAAAAAATAAAGCAGAAAGTACGCATGTATTTGGAGAGGTGAGTATTCTAAACAAAGCCATGAACTTAGCTTTCGGCGAATTGCTTGGCGATATAGAAATGGTGAATACCGAAATTGCTAAGCTGCATGCTGTAACCTCTGCAGATGTGCTTAAGCAAGCCCAAAACATTTTACGCGAAGAAAATTGTTCCACCCTTTTTTATCTTAAATCAGAATGATTCAGCCCAACCGATTAGTCCCGCCAACGCTTCATCCAATCGATTCAGTGAATCCGCAAATGCCGGAACGATACACACTATCCAATGGAATCGAGGTTTTTAGTCTTTCAGCTGGATCGCAGGAGGTGATGAAAGTTGAATTGGTTTTTGCGGCCGGAACTTCGCGTCACGAAAATCCATTGTTGCCATCCTTTACTACATCGATGTTACAAGAAGGTACGCATTCGAAAAACGCATCCGATATTGCCTCTGCAATCGATGATTTTGGAGCATTTCTAGAACTCGATATCGATAAAGATTATTCTGGAATTACCCTGTATTCGATCAATAAATATTTAGGAAATACATTGCCAGTAATTTCTGATTTGCTATGCAATTCAACCTTTCCTGAACACGAATGGGAAATCATGCGCAGCAATCGTTTGCAAAAATATACCGTCAATTTGGGTAAAGTCGGCTTTGTTGCAGGAAAGCGTTTTCAGGAACTCTTATTCACAGGCTCTCCTTATGGAACTGCTTTCGATGAAGCTGACTACAAATCCCTGCAAATTGATGAGTTGAAAAACTTTTATCAGCAGTATTATTCTCCAACATCCGCAAAAATCTTTTTAAGTGGGAAAATTGATTCAAACACCTCCCAACTTCTCGAAGACACATTTGGCCAATTAACTGGCAAGGGAGCATTTCTTCCACCTATTGAAATTCCCAGTGTTGAGAACAGCTTTGAACGTAAACAGTTTATTCCGAAAGATGATGCAATTCAATCGGCAATCCGCATTGGACGTAGATTGTTCACAAAAACCCATCCCGATTATTTTGGAATGAAGGTTTTAACTACCATTTTGGGCGGGTACTTTGGGTCGCGTTTGATGAGTAACATTCGCGAGGACAAAGGCTACACGTATGGAATTGGAGCCGGGATTTTATCTTACTGTTCGGATGGTTATTTTTACATCAGTACAGAAGTGGGATCAGATGTTTGCACACTGGCATTGAATGAGATTTATAAGGAGATTGCTTTGCTGCGCGATGAAATGGTTTCTGATGAAGAGCTTGATTTAGTGAAAAGCTATATGTTAGGTTCATTACTGAAAAGTTTCGAAGGGCCTTTCGAACGCATGG
>JBBALS010000438.1:0-1999 GCA_040402915.1 Flavobacteriales bacterium | reverse complement strand
AGTTTTTGAACAGGTATTTTATTGTTGTCGAATGCAGGATTCGAAGTGGGCATACAGGATAGGTTTAGAAAGATGAAATTAGGAAGGGAGGGGGAAAATTCCTAATTATTTGCCTTATCTCATTTAATGGAGGGCTTTGCTAATTATTAAATGAATGTAAATTTTTCATCTAAAATTGATATATTTGAAAAAATAACCAATATAAAAACATAAGAATTTAGATGGGAAACGCAGTTTCAATTAAGGACATAGCCCGTAAATTCAAGTGTGCACCTTCCACTATTTCGCGGGCATTGAATGATCATCCGATGATCAACATAGACACCAGAAGGACGATTCAGGAATATGCAAACAGAGTGGGGTATCAAAAAAATACGATTTCACTCAGTTTGTTAAACCATTGTTCAAAGACTTTAGGTGTCATCATTCCGTCCATTTCTCATTATCACGAGACGGCCATTATTGAAGGCCTTGAGGCCATTTTACAACCCGCGGGCTACCTCTTAAATATTTGTGTGACCAATGAATGCCATGCCCTTGAAAAGGAATATTTAAACCGATTAGTCGCTAATCGGGTAGATGCTATTTGTATTTCGTTGTCCCAAGAAACCTTTGATCATTCATTGAATGAGCATATAGATCAGGCCATTCGTCGATCTTTGCCAATCATTTTTATGGATCGTTTTTACCATGAATCGGATGTGGACCGTGTGATTACCGATGATTTTAAGGGGGCTTTTTTGGCGACCGAGCATCTTGTACACATGGGGTGCCAAAAAATTGCTCATTTGCATGGGCCAAAAGGGATTACGGTGTCCCAACAAAGATTTCAAGGCTATGCGGCTTGTTTGAAAAAATATGGAAGGAGTATGGACGATGAATTAGTGAAGCAAGTCATGTTTTCCCCTGAAAGTGGCTCAGAGGCAACTAAATGCCTGTTGGACCAGGAAAAAAAACCGGATGGAATTTTTGCCGTTAATGACGAAGTTTGTTTTGGAGCGATGAAAGTTATTCATGAAAAAAATTATAAAATTCCAGAAGATATTGCCTTAGTAGGCTTTGACAACATACCTCTTTCGGCCTTTGGCCCTATTGCCTTAAGTTCTGTTTCGAGGCAAAGTAAAAAAATAGGAGAACAAACTGCCCAATTGTTTTTATCTAAATTAAATGGATTTCTGGGGCACCAGCAATTCATATTAGAGCCCGAGCTGATCGTTCGAGCGTCTTCTTTAAGAAATCATTTTTCCAAGATTTAATTGATTAACCTTTTGGAAACAATTTCTTAATACGTATCACATCCATACTATTTATTTTTGCGACGCCAAATAAGGATTCAATTGCAAACGTTTGCGTAATTTTTCTATCGGTATTTAAATTAATTAACATTAAATTTCATGATCAAATTTTCTAAATTTTAAAATCATCTCTATGAAAAAAATCTATCCAAATCATCAAAAGCTATTTTTGATGAAATCGACAGGATTGAAATTCATCAGTTCGCTGATGATTATCCTGTTAGGTTTATCCCCCCAATTATCGTTTGGGCAAGGTTCTGGTAAAACCGTAAAAGGAAAATTAATTGACGCCACCACTAAGGAGCCTTTAGTTGGTGGTAATGTCTTAATCAAGGGAACGACTAAAGGCGCTACGGCAGATGCCAATGGTCAATATTCGATCAATGTGTCGGATGACAAGGCGGTATTAGTTTTTCGTTATTTGGGATATGATTCTCAAGAAATAGCCGTTGGCAGCCGCGCTACCATCGACGTTTCCATGCAATCGAACGCTTCCAGTCTAGAGCAGGTCGTTGTGGTGGGTTACGGAACTCAAAAGAAAACAGACGTGACAGGTTCTGTTAAATCGGTATCCAATGAAGCCTTTAATCGGGGTATCATCAATTCACCGGAGCAATTGCTTCAGGGTAAAGTGGCCGGTGTCAATGTAACTTCAGCCACGGGGGAACCTGGTGGATCACAAGGAGTTACGATACGTGGGCCTG
>JBBALS010000437.1:0-2002 GCA_040402915.1 Flavobacteriales bacterium | reverse complement strand
TCGTTCAAAACCAATTGCCTGATATCACCTTCGCATCCGGAGTTCGAAAGTCCATTTGCTAAACTAATTGCAAGAGCTGGAATTGAAAATGCCGAAACTAAAACCGAAGGAGAAGCTTCTGAACATCCATTAATTGTTGAAGATACAATGAATGAACTTCCGGCATCCTGAACTTGATTCACCAAAAGAAAACGTTGATTCGAATTAGAAATTGGAGTACCCGATTTAAACCATTGATACGAATCGGCTTGTTGGGTCCAAAGTGTGTCGGTTTGGTTGGGACAAAGACTCAAGGAAGTTGGAGTAATGATTGGGTTGAACGTACATTGTCCTTTAGCAATTGTGAAAGAACAAATAAGCAAAGCGATATAGAAATACGTTTTCATCTTCCCAAAATTACTTAATGATTTCATGCAATTTAACCAATACACTGATTTTACAAAATTGAAAATCAGTGTTTATGTTACACCGTATTTATTCGTTGTCTTAGAACTTCGTACACAACCAAGGCCGTTGCCACAGAAACATTAAGCGACTCTGTTTTACCAAACATCGGAATTTTCACTCGCGCATCACATTTCTTCAGATACTCTGGACTAATTCCATCTTCTTCAGAACCCATCACAATGCCCATTGGGCCTTCGAGTCCAACATTGAACAAGGATGTTTCCGTTTTTTCGGTACAAGCCACCAAACGAATTCCCGAATTTTTCAAGTATTCGAGAGTGTCTTTTAAGTTGTTTGAGCGGCAAACGGGCAAGTTCATCAATGCACCAGCCGAAGTTTTCATGGCGTCGCCACCAACACGCGCACTTCCTCGCGAAGGAATAATTACAGCATCCATTCCGGCGCATTCGGCAGTTCGGCAAATGGCTCCGAAATTCCGCACATCGGTTACGCGATCTAGAATCAGTAAAAAGGGATCACGACCAGATTCATACACACGTTGCAACACTTCTTCGATGGGCTGGAAAGTAACCGGAGAAATAAAACCGATAACACCTTGATGATTAGCCCGCGTCATCCGATCGAGTTTTTCCCTTGGCACCATTTGCAATGGGATTTCGAGTTCTTCCAATAGAGCTCGAAGTTCCTGAAGTTGAGGTGAACGTAATCCCGTTTGCAAGATTACTTTGTCCACATCTGCAGCACTTCGTAACGCTTCCAGAATGGGGAAAATCCCGAAAATCATTTCAGAAGTATCTTGCGCAGGTTTATGATGAGAAGGTTTATTCATAAGTGTATGGTGTTCCGTTCCTCCAAGTTTCTATTGCTTGGTACCAATAGGTTGCGTATTCCGATTTTCGAACCAAACAATATGCTTCTTGTGAAAATATATTGCTGCATCGTTCAAATCGAAATGTAAGTGGTGGTTTTCCTTTTGAAGAAATATAGTTCCACTCTTCCGCTTTCCCATTGTTGTAAACAGTATTTGGAGCGCCAAATATCGTGTAAATCATGCCGCGGTCGGTCCGCCATCCTAAGATATATGCTGTAAAAAGCATGTTGGTTTGTTTGATTCTATCGGACCAAGCCTTCTCAATGGATTGAATTTGCAATGAATTCAAGCCAATCATCGCCCAAAATTCTGTGATGTTTTTACTCGTATTATTTTGCTTTTCTTTTTTCTGCATTAGAAAAAGATGACTTTCGAAGGCCCCATCTTTTTCAAGAAGTGAAGGAAAGTCTTGTTCAACAACCGATAAAATCAATCCGTTTTCTGGATGTTTCGAGGATGATATACGCATGATTTTTTCTTTGTTTATGACCAATGAATCCAAAGTTGTTTGCTGAATATTCGTTCGACTAACAGCTTGAAAGTCATCTTTGGGAGAATCATCTAAACTAAATGGGGGTAAAGGCAATTGCTTGAATACATGAAATTCGGTCAGAATAAAATCAGTCTCTGTAATATCCCAAAACGAAATTTGAACAGGTGTTCCTTCATGAATCCAACCTTGAAAATTCGATATGCCTTTCTGTTGAACCCGAAAATCGAGCT
>JBBALS010000436.1:0-2015 GCA_040402915.1 Flavobacteriales bacterium | reverse complement strand
CGGGGTAAATCACAAAATTTGTGAGGTGCATGACGGAGCTGCTACTATGGACTGGATGGTTCAGGAGCAAGAACGTGGAATCACAATCACGTCTGCTGCAACTACTTGTTTTTGGCATTATCGTGATAATAAATATAAATTGAACATTATCGATACTCCCGGTCACGTTGACTTTACAGTAGAGGTGAATCGTTCACTTCGTGTATTGGATGGATTGGTGTTTTTGTTTTCTGCAGTTGATGGTGTTGAACCTCAATCAGAAACAAACTGGCGCCTCGCAAATAACTATAACGTTACTCGTTTAGGATTTGTTAATAAAATGGATCGTCAAGGAGCTGATTTCCTTGCTGTAGTAAAGCAGGTAAAAGAAGTCCTTGGAGGTAATCCAATTCCTCTTCAACTTCCAATTGGTGCTGAAGAAACATTTCGTGGTGTAGTTGATTTGATTAACTTCCGTGGAATTGAATGGAATGAAGAAGATAAAGGAATGACTTTTAACGAAGTTCCAATTCCGGATGATATGTTAGAAGAGGCAACTGAATGGAGAGGGAAGCTTCTTGAAGCAATTGCTGAATTTGATGATAGTTTGATGGAGAAGTTCTTCGATGCTCCTGAATCAATCACAGAACGCGAAATATTGACTGCACTTCGTCAAGCATGCGTTACAAATAAAATTGTTCCTATGGTATGTGGAACAGCTTTCAAAAACAAAGGCGTGCAAACTATGCTCGACTTAGTAATGGAACTGATGCCAAGTCCAATGGACAAGGAAAGCATTACAGGTATCAATCCTGATACTGGCTTAGAGGTTACTCGTCGCCCAGATGTAAAAGAGCCATTTACTGCACTTGCATTTAAAATTGCGACAGATCCTTTCGTAGGACGTCTATGTTTCTTCCGTGCTTACGCAGGACATTTGGATGCAGGTTCTTATGTACTCAATACTCGAAGTGGTAACAAGGAACGTATCAGCCGTATTTTCCAAATGCATGCTAACAAACAAAATTCAATTGAATATATTGAGGCAGGTGATATTGGAGCAGCAGTTGGATTTAAAGATATCAAAACGGGAGATACTCTTTGCGACGAAAAGCATCCAATCGTGCTAGAAGCAATGAACTTCCCTGATCCAGTAATTGGTGTTGCAATTGAGCCAAAAACTCAAGCTGACGTTGATAAATTGGGTATGGCACTTTCTAAACTTGCTGAAGAAGATCCAACATTCCGCGTGAAAACAGATGAAGATTCTGGACAAACGATTATCAGTGGAATGGGTGAGCTTCACTTAGAAATTATCCTTGACCGTTTGAAGCGTGAGTTTAAGGTGGAATGTAACCAAGGTGCTCCACAAGTAAACTACAAGGAAGCAATTACTGCAACAATTAATCACCGTGAAATTTACAAAAAACAAACGGGTGGTCGTGGTAAATTCGCTGACATTGTAGTAACTATTGGCCCTGCTGACGAAGGAAAAGAAGGTCTTCAGTTTGTGAATGCAGTTGTTGGAGGTAACATTCCACGTGAATACATTCCATCTGTTGAAAAAGGATTCAAAACAGCAATGCAAAATGGTGTTCTAGCTGGTTATACAATGGATAGCCTTAAAGTAACATTAAGTGATGGTTCTTACCATGCTGTCGATTCAGATTCATTATCATTCGAAATTTGTGCAAAGACAGCATTCCGTGAAGCTTTACCTAAAGCTAAACCAGTATTGCTTGAGCCAATTATGAAAGTTGAGGTTGTAACTCCTGAAGATTACATGGGAGATATTATCGGAGATTTGAACAAACGCCGTGGGCAGTTAGAAGGAATGGATAGTCGTGGAGGAGCTCAAGTAATACGTGCAAAAGTACCTTTGAGTGAAATGTTTGGATATGTAACAACATTAAGAACTATTTCTTCCGGTCGCGCAACATCTACTATGGAGCCGTCGCATTATTCTGAAGCACCAAGAAACGTAGCTGATGAGGTAATTGCAAAAGTAAAAGGTAAAACAGCAAATGCATAATCGT
>JBBALS010000435.1:0-2019 GCA_040402915.1 Flavobacteriales bacterium | reverse complement strand
TGCGAATAGCGCGGGCCGCCCGAAATGACGGAAGAAAAAAGGAAATGTGAACGCGGCTTTGCCCTAAAACAGCAATCGACTGTTGCAATTACCTTCAACTCAATGGCAATGGGCGTTGGAAGACAATTGATTTCGATGGTAGTACGACAGGGCAGATTGTCTTTGAAAAACTCTGCGTAAATACGATTGTAGGTGGGAAAATCGTCTTTCATGTTGGTGAGGAAGACGGTAACATCCACAATTTTATCCCATGAAGAACCGCAATCTTCGAGGATATAACGAATGTTATTGAACACCGAACGGCATTGCGTTTCGATATCGTAGCTGGTGATTTGGCCTTGTTCGTTGAGCTCTACTCCGGGAATTTTCTTGGTGCCTCGTTCGCGCGGTCCAACACCAGAAAGGAAAAGAAGATTTCCAACACGGCGCGCATGCGGATATAAACCAACAGGTTCGGGAGCGCGGGAAGAATTGAGTTTATCGGAAGTAGACATAGAACTAGATTGAGGATGCGAATTTAAGATGAAAATTTTTAAACGCCTTAAATTCCCGAATGACAAGAGATTAATTTACTACAATCCGCTTCCAAAATCCTGAATGACCAAGTAAATACACTCCTGAATTTAAGTTAGAAAGGGAAATAGATTTTTCGGAATTCCCGATGATGGAGATAGAACGAATGATTCGTCCGGTGATATCGCGCAACTGAAACTGAGCAGATTCGTTGGATTTGATAAATAGTAAATCGTTCGTTGGATTTGGGTAAACCTGAAAGAATGAGTTATTTAAATCATCCAATCCTACAACGGAATACTGAAATGGTGCAGAAATTTCGGAACACCCGTTTTCATTGGTAACACGAACGTAAAAAGTTCCACTGGTTTGTTCGGGAAGGAATGAAGCTGAATCGGCTCCTGCAATTTCTTCCATTGATGCATCTAACCAATGCAAAGTTCCGATGACATTGGTTTGTAAAATTCCATTCGTAAAAACAATGATTGGAATTTCAGGTGCGGGAATCGTGATCAGATTTAAGGTATTTATTGCTTGAGCTTCGCCGCAGCCATTCCAACAATTTGCTGAATAAACTCCCGGAGCTTGCGCATAAATTTGCGAAGGACCATCTACCAATAAAACATCATTCAAGAACCAACGAACAGACACTCCAAAGGTTGTTTGAGCGGTAATTTGCAGACTGTCGTTGGAACAAAAAGTTGTATCAGCAGAAGAATACAACTCGAAATTACTAGGTGGATCACCGGGGCCAAGAGTAACTCCTGCTGAAGTATCTGAAATGCCGCAAGCATTGTTGGTTTGCAAAGTGTACGTTCCCCATTCGGTGGCTTGCAAAACTGGATTTTGTTGACCAAAAATAAGAGAACCATTTAAATACCAAGAATATTGTTGATAGGGAACTGGATCTGCATTTAACAATACATACCCCCCCGGGCAAAGCGCTGTTCCGGGTTGTGCTACAATTTCGGAAGATGCAGGAGGAATAGAATCAACATTTAAATAAACCGAATTGCTGGCCGGTGTTTGTCCACAGGTATTTGCTAAAACAATGGTATAGCTTCCTTCTTCATATACATCAATACTATTTGTATTAAACGACAAGGGGGCATTATTAAATTTCCACTGATAACTCACTCCAGAAACTGCTGGAATAGAAAGAGATAAACTATCACCTAAGCAAATACTCTGTTCTCCCAAAGGACTCAATTGAACCTGAATGGGTGCTTGAATTACATTTAACTGAATGGTAGAACTTGAAATGAGCGTGTCGCAAGCATTCGAAATCTCCACTTTATAGGATCCCGATTGAGTGGCTTGCAGATTGAAATTTGTTCCTACGGTTTCGATTCCATTTCGAATCCAACGGTACAATACACCTTGCTGTGGACTTGTGTTTAACGTAACAGAACCGCCCAAACAAAAGGTGGTTGCCCCACCAGCACTAATGCTTGGAGCTAAAGGCGTTGATCCCGCTGTAACACTGATACTATTTTCGCTGAGAAC
>JBBALS010000434.1:0-2023 GCA_040402915.1 Flavobacteriales bacterium | reverse complement strand
CTCAAGATATCTATTCGTATACTGTTGACATAACTGCGGTAGATAAGGAAAGGCAGATTTTAACGGGTCTAATTCAACTTTTGCATTAATTGGAATTTCATTTTTTTCAACAAGTAAAATCAAGCATATGTGTGCATCTTTGCAACGATTTATTCCCATTTGATTGATGAACTTTCCTCTTTTAAAATCCCTACTTTTCACCTCGATAATCCTGATTTCTGCAACGGTTTCGCAGGCGCAATTCACGAGTTTATATAGTGTCCCATCTGGAACATTTCTCGAAGATGTGGTATATGCCGATTCAAATACGGTGATGGTTACCGGCAGTAGTTTATACCGAACCTCAATTGATGGCGGTCGGAATTGGATTGGTTTGAGTTCCGGTGGAATGTCGGTGAAAGCAGCACATTTCCCAAGTAAACAAATCGGCATTGTGGTTGGAAACCAAGGTCTTTATCGCATTAACGATGAATGTGGCTATTTCTGGGGATGGGGAAATAATAAGTACATAGGCGTTAATAAAGATTTATTGGATGTGTATTTCACCGACAATCAGCATGGAATTGTTTGTGGAAACGACGGCACTCTTCGCTATACTACTAACCAAGGAACCAATTGGACGGCCATTTTAACAGGAACTACCAACCACATTAAAGGCGTTTGGAGCACCAATGATTCGGTTTCGTATGCATGCACCAATGCGGGAATTGTGCTTAAGATTATCAACCAAATTGTGGTGAGCAGCACGGTTCCAAATGCCAGCATCGACCTCAATAAAATTGCATTTACTAATGAACAAACAGGCTTTATTGTTGGCAGTTTGGGAACCGTTTATAAAACCACCGATGCCGGAACTTCATGGAATTTACTATCCGTTCCAACAACCGAAAACCTGCTCTCGCTTGCATTTACTTCTACTAATCATGGAGTAATTACAGGAACCAACGGAAAGCGATTCGTTACAAACGATGGTGGTCAAACATGGACACAAGGCATCACCGTTCAAACGGGCGAAATTCGGTCGGTGGCATTCAAAAATCAACTTGAAGGATATTGTGTGAGCAGCAATTTCGTAGAATACACAAAAGATGGTGGATACACCTGGATGCGCGTTGACGGAACCATGCAAAGCGTTCATTTTCCAACGCCCGAACGTGGATATGCGAGTGGATATTATGGTGTAGCTTACAAAACCGATGATGGTGGCAATAATTGGAAGCCGATGAATCTCAATACGCTTCAATACCTCAACGATATCTATTTTATAAACAGAGATACTGGACTTGCCGTTGGCGGAACATCCATTTTCAGAACACTCGATGGTGGTGAAACTTGGAACCCCATTACGAATCCAGCAACAAGTTCCTTATACGCAGTGCATTTCACCGACTACAATCACGGTGTAGCAGCAGGTTACCGACAAAACATTCTATACACCGCAAACGGAGGTCAAACCTGGACTATCTCTCAAAATTCAAACTCTACCCTATACTACCTCGACATCAAATTCCCAAGTAATCAAATTGGTTTCATGTGCTCCAGTGTTGGCTCTATCTTAAAAACAATAAATGGCGGAGCATCTTGGACAGCAACGCCTTCTGGAACAAGCAGTCAGCTTGCGAATCTTTGTTTTGTAAACGACAATGTTGGTTGGGCTGTTGGAAATTCAGGAGTTATTTTACATACAAACAATGGCGGAATGAGCTGGCAAGCACAAACAAGTGGAGTAACCTCGTATTTAAATGGAGTTCACTTTTTAGATGAAAATCGTGGCATTGTGGTGGGAAGTTCAGGTACGTATTTAATTACAACTGATGGTGGTGCAACGTGGTTAAATCGGACAAATGGCAGCACAAATAACGATTACACAGATGTGTTCTTCACGAACGATTTGCATGGATATGCAGTAAGTGGAATTAGCATTTCGGGGATAGGTGCATTTTCGAATTTCAACCCAACAGTTCCTTATTGTCCCGGCGCTGCCATTGGATTTAACTCGCTCGATCCATATTATTTGCCCAAT
>JBBALS010000433.1:0-2023 GCA_040402915.1 Flavobacteriales bacterium | reverse complement strand
TCGATTACCTGAACGAGTGTTCTTCCGCCGTCTTTGATGATGAGTTGGATGTTCTTTGCACCAGCATCAACGGCATTTTCCAAGAGCTCTTTTACAGCACTTGAAGGACGTTGAATTACCTCACCAGCTGCAATTTGGTTGGCAACATGTTCGGGTAAAAGTTGAATGATATCGGCCATATTCGGGGCGTCTAAATTAGGTAGATTTCACTGATTTTTTAGACACATTTCAATTTAAAGTATGAACACATTCGTGGATAAATATATTTATACACGTTTTTAATTAGCGAAGATGTTATTTAAATAGAAGGTAAAATATTCGTCTGTGGACGAATAATATTTAAAAAAATTAAAAAGATTCGTGCGTGAACGAATAATTTGCTATTTTTGTAAGAGTTTTAGTTTATGGACGAATTATTACAAGCAATCGAACGATTTAATTTCTGGAACAACCCGGAGTTTAAATCAGGTTTTTCGAGGTTATTTTACCTTGATAAAATAAGGAAGTATCAAAATAATTCGCTGGTCAAAGTCTTGGTTGGTCAGCGTAGAAGCGGCAAGAGTTATATCTTACGTCAGATTGCTGAGCAGCTTATTCGTTCAGGAGTTTCGCCAAAGAATATACTCTTTATCAACAAAGAATTTTTGGAGTTTGATGCGATACAAGATTACAAAGACCTTGACCAACTCATTCGGCATTACAAAGCCAAACTAAAGCCGAAAGGAAAAGTATATTTATTTATAGATGAAATCCAGAACATTCGCCAATGGGAGCGTCTGGTAAACTCCTATTCGCAAGATTATACAGAGAGTTATGAGTTGTTTATCAGTGGTTCAAATTCCAAGATGTTATCAGGCGAGTTGTCGTCATTGCTTTCTGGCCGTTATGTAAGCTTTGAGGTTTTTCCATTTAGTTATGCTGAGTATCTGGGAGTTTTAAATTTGGAACGAGGTAAAGCAAGCTTTATCGAATACCTTCAAACTGGCGGTTTGCCTGAATTGTTTCATTTGCCCGATGAGGAATCAAAACGGCACTATGTTTCAGCCATAAAGGATACGGTTTTATTACGCGATATCATACAGCGACAAGCCATTAAAGATCCGAAATTGTTGGAGGATCTATTTATTTACCTAATCAATACCTCGTCTAATCTGCTTTCGATAAACAACATCGCTAATTACTTTAAAAGTCAGAGGAGAAAAACGAGTTTTGATACGATTTCAAATTACATTGGGTTTATCGAGGATTCTTTTTTGGTGCACCATTCAGAGCGTTTTGACATACGAGGCAAGGAAACCATCGCTGGAAATGCGAAGTATTACAGCAACGATCAGGCATACCGAAATTACCTTTTCGGGGGCTACGGTCATGGATCAGGATATCAACTCGAAAACATTATTTTTATTGAATTAAAGCGACAGGGATTTCAGGTTTACACTGGGGTTTTGCCTCAAAAGGAAGTCGATTTTGTGGCACAGCGAGCCGAACGTGTACTATATGTACAATGTGCCTATTTGTTGGCCGACGAAGCCACAATAAAACGTGAATATTCTGCCCTTAATGCGATAAGTGATCATTACGAAAAATGGGTACTTAGTTTAGACGACATATCTTTTCCGGTTCAAAACGGAATAAGGCATGTTCAAGCATGGCAGTTTGATGAGTTTTTAAAATGAAACGAATTTCTAAAGCATATTACTGGTTTTTTTATCGTTCCTCTCAACAATGGCTTCGATTTTCGTAGGTCAATAATTATTTCCTTGTATCGAATTAAATCCCCCATAAATTACTTAGGTAATATTGCCCACATACGGACCTGTAAGCGTTATCTGAACCGGCTCATACGTGCAAATGCCAATCTTTAAATTGGGAATGTTTTGATCCACGTTAATGGTCACAATTCCCCCATCGTAATTGGAATAAATTATCAGATTTTCGTTTTCATTGCAAACGCTTTGCGCAGACAGAAAACCTGTAAAACAGCATGCAAGCATTACCAACAGAAGCTTCATGGTATTCATTG
>JBBALS010000432.1:0-2024 GCA_040402915.1 Flavobacteriales bacterium | reverse complement strand
GACTGTCGCTTTAACATCGATTCAAATAAATCACCCAACGTGCTTGTAATGGAGACAAATGCTCCGATGCACATCCAGCTAATCAAAGATATTCCACCTAGGAAATGATGTGCGGCAATTCCAACCAAAGCAGATGCAATAAGGCCTCCAATAAATCCTTCGATGGTTTTATTGGGTGAGATGCGTTCAAATAGTTTGTGCTTACCAAAAGCACGGCCCGAAAAGTATGCGCCTGTATCGGATGCCCAGATGAAAAAGAAAAGGTAAAGTACATTCCATGGTAAATAATCGCCTTCATTACCAATCGATATGGTTACCAACAATCCACAAGGAATTCCAATGTATAATAGACTTAGAAGCGAAGTCGCAATATTCTCGATGGGTTTTTCAGAAGTTCGAAATAACTCAGAAATGAATAATAAAAACACACAGCTAAGCATTATAACCGAAAACCAGAAAACATCATTTTTCGAGATGCCGAGCATTATTTCGGTGAGTTGGAAATAGATACAAGCCCCAAATACCAGCAAATTCGCAATTGCCATAAATGGAATATTAGGCTTAAAGGAAAGCTTGTGCTGAATTTTATTGAATTCAAAAAGCCCCACAAACATTACAAATAACCCAATTCCACAAAGTATAAATTCCGAAATTAATGTACCCCCAATTAATATGGATCCAAAACAAATTCCAGTAATGATTCGTGTTTGTAAATTACTTAATGCCATACAAATACGAATTAATTATCAGTGAAATTCGTGTCGCTATCTTCTGGATTCGATTTAATTAAATCCATGGCTTCAGACAATCTCGATTCATCGATATACAGTTCAGATTCTCCTAAAGTGGGGTAGACAGAATCGGTTTTATTTAAAATTTGAACTGGAATAGTGCGTTCTTCCAATAAATTTTGAAGCATAACCAAACGCGTAATGTTGGTGTCACTTAAGAATACGATCCAATGTATCTGCATGTGAAAATGTATTATTCAATAAAAATAGAAAAGGACAGCCGAAGCCATCCTTAATCCAATAAAATTAATTAAAAAACTTAAACAGTTTCGTCTTTGTTTTCTTTCGAATCGATTGCCGGTTTTTCAGTTACTTCCGGTTCCTTTTCTGTTTTTTCTTTCAAAGATGCAGCATCAGCAATGTCTTTGTTTTCTGCCAATTGATCTTGATACGATCGAGAAATCTCCGAACTTGCACTTTGATCGTCTTTATCCCAAATACGTTTCCCAAAAATCTCTTCTAAATCTTCTCTGAAAATCACTTCGCGTTCCAATAATTTCTCCGCCAATAAATCCAATTTCTCTTTGTTTTCTCTGAGGATATTGGTTGTGCGTTCGTATGCAATATCTACCAATTTCTTTACTTCAGAATCGATCAACTCGGCAGTTTTTTCGCTGTATGGACGATTGAAACTGTATTCCGCTTGACCTGAAGAATCATAAAAACTAATGTTTCCAATTTTATCATTCAAGCCATAAATCGTCACCATGGCATACGCTTGCTTAGTGATTTTCTCTAGGTCGCTTAAAGCTCCAGTAGAAATTTTACCGAAAATAACTTCTTCTGCAGCACGTCCACCCAATGCAGCGCACATTTCATCGAGAAGCTGATCGTAGGTTGTTATGGAGCGTTCTTCTGGTAAATACCAGGCAGCTCCAAGCGATTGACCGCGAGGAACTATTGTCACTTTAACTAATGGTGAAGCATGTTCGAGCAACCAACTTACGGATGCATGTCCCGCTTCGTGGTAGGCGATTACACGCTTCTCTTCAATCGAAACAATCTTATTCTTTTTCTCTAAACCTCCAATGATACGGTCAACAGCATCCAAGAAATCTTGCTTACCAACCACATCCTTGTTTTTACGAGCAGCAATCAAAGCAGCTTCATTACACACATTGGCGATATCGGCTCCTGAGAAACCAGGTGTTTGACGAGATAAGAACTCAATGTCGAGTGACTGATCCGTTTTGATTGGCTTTAAGTGCACCTTGAAAATCTCACGGCGTCCAT
>JBBALS010000431.1:0-2028 GCA_040402915.1 Flavobacteriales bacterium | reverse complement strand
AATGTGCAATTTGTATATTTGCATAATAAATCCTGAAGCTATGATTACTTTATTGGAACAATCCGAACGATTAGTTAACAGTATAAGTCTTGAATTTAAGCGCTATTTGTTTGATTTCATCAAATGGGAAAACCGATTAATCGGAATAAAAGGTGCCAGAGGAACAGGGAAAACAACGCTTTTGTTGCAATGGATAAAAGAACAGAATTTACCAACAGAAAAAGCGGCCTACTTTTCATTAGATGATTTGTTCTTTACAAATCATTCCTTAAAAGAAACTGTAAACCAATTTTATAAAAACGGCGGACTAATATTGGTATTAGACGAAGTCCACAAATACAAAAATTGGTCGCAGGAAATAAAAAACTGTTATGATTTTTTCCCTGATTTAAAAATCATTTTTACAGGTTCTTCCATTATTGACATCACAAAACAAGAAGGCGATTTAAGTAGACGAGCATTACTTTATGAATTGGTTGGTTTATCCTTTAGAGAGTATTTGAAAATGTGTAAGATTATTGATCTACCCGTTTTTAGTATCGATGATATCCTGTTTAATAGTGCTGAGATTAAGGAAAAAATACCAAAAGATTTTCGTCCGTTCAACTATTTTGGCAGTTATCTGAATTATGGATATTATCCCTTTGGACTTGAAGATACATCCTCTGTGCATCAACGCATCAATCAGCTAATTAGGACTATTGTTGAAATAGATATGGCAGAATTACAGGATTTTGATATTCGAAATGCCAAAAAACTATTGCAATTGATTTATGTAATTGCGCAACAGGTGCCTTTTAAACCAAACATCTCAAACTTAGCTATCAAAACAGGAATTCATCGAAATTCATTGAATAATTACTTATATTATTTAGAACAAGCTAAAGTCATTTCCTTATTATTCCCGACAGGAAATAGTATAGCCACATTACAAAAGCCTGAAAAGATAGTACTAAACAATACCACTTTATTGAATGCACTCTCAGAAGAAAAACCACTTATTGGAACTGTTCGAGAAACTTTTTTTGTGTCTCAACTGCTAACTTTTCACAAAGTAAATCTTTCCAAACAAGCTGATTTTTTAGTTAATGACAAATATACCTTTGAGATTGGCGGAAAGGGTAAAGGACAAAAACAAATTGAAGGAATAGAAAATGCTCGGATTGTAAAAGATGATATAGAATTACCAATGTTGAATATAATACCACTTTGGTTGTTTGGATTGCTCTATTAATAGCAGATTCCATCCAGATTCCCAAGGATGGGGAATGAGTGTTACCTCACCCTAAATCCCTCTTCCCCTATGGGGATCCTTCCAATATGGATGAGGGACTTGGCATTTTGCAAATCTTAGCTAGGTGGGAGGTTTTCTGATGTGGCATTCGTATTACCTCTCCCTAAATCCCTCTCCTCAAGGTGAGGGACTTTAGATCCTGCAAATTGATAGCATTCTGAATTTTCTGAGCACTATCTTCTCCCCTCTCGCCACATGGTGGTCCCTATGGGAAAGACCACATGGTGGCAAGTTGGCTGGGGTGAGGTTTTCGGATGTGGCATTCGTAATAACTCTCCCTAAATCCCTTTTCCCCTATGGGGATCCTTCCAATATGGATGAGGGACTTGGCATTTTGCAAATCTTAGCTAGGTGGGAGGTTTTCTGATGTGGCATTCGTATTACCTCTCCCTAAATCCCTCTCCTCAAGGTGAGGGACTTTAGATCCTGCTAATTGATAGCATTCTGAATTTTCTGAGCACTATCTTCTCCCCTCTCGCCAAATGGTGGTCCCTATGGGAGAGACCACATGGTGGCAAGTTGGCTGGGGGTGAGGTATTCTTAAACATCAAAAAGCCGCTCCGTTTTGCAACAGAGCGGCTTTTTGATTGAGCACATTTTAATTTGAAGATTTGAAGATCCGATAGCTATCGGATTGAAAAATTTGAAGATGGGTTTATGTGCTAATCAGACAACCATCGAATCTTTAATTATGCACATTTTTCATTTTCAAATTTTCAAATTTTCAAATCTTC
>JBBALS010000430.1:0-2030 GCA_040402915.1 Flavobacteriales bacterium | reverse complement strand
TATTGCGTAAACCGGAAAACAATTCAATCGCACCAAACACCATAACAAAGTACTTGGCTTTCATAGGTATTGGAGGAATCAACATCATGATCATCACATTCGGAAAAATCATCCCAAATGCGAGAAGTAATCCATACAAACCTCCCGAAGCACCAACATTCACAGTGTTTTGACGTGTTTCAGAAATCTCACTAACATATTCGCGCGATTGGGAAATAAATCCAGGATTTTCGCGGTCGTAATACCATTGTTTTAAAAATTCGTTGAGTCCATCATTGCCGTATGAACCCGGTAAATAATTGCTGGCAAAGTGTTCGAAGGCATCGTAACTGGGATTGGCTTCAAATTGATTGGCTTCAATAACCATGGGACGCATTTGGTAGTTTGTGACACTCGTTTGCAAAATACCTGCACAAACACCCGTAATGAGGAAATACGCCAAAAAGCGTTTGGGCCCCCAGTGATTTTCAAGACTAGAACCAAACATCCAAAGTCCAAGCATGTTAAAAAACAGGTGGAATGGTGATTGGGTGTCGTGCATAAACATATGCGTAAACAATTGCCAAGGCCGAAAAAAGGGAGAATCGAAATTGTATAGTCCGAGTTGTTGGGTTAAATCGATGCCCATTTCTGTCAAACCAAGAGTGAGCAACCAAAGTGCTACACAGATAATAATGAGCGATCGGACAATGGGCGATGCAGAGGAGGAAGATGATATGTTCATGAATGGCGAAAATACGAAAATGATGCTGCTATTACACGGAATTATTTCCCAAAACGTGCATCAATTTCTTCGAGTGGAATTAATGAAATGATGGATTTTCCAGAAGGGGTAAATGAAGGTGTTTCGCAAGCAAAAAGTTGATCGATGATCACAAGCATACGTTCGGAGCTTAAAAATCCAGTTGAGGATCTTGCCGCATTCATGGCCAAAGTCCGCGATAATTGTTCGCCCCGGTTTAATCGTAATTCCTGTTGTGAATGTTTGTATTGTTCGAGTAACTGATCGAATAAACTTTTAATATCGACATCTTGCACTTCGGGTGGGACGCCATTTACCACAATGGTCCATTTTCCAAACTCTTCAAATTCGAAACCCAAAGATCGCAGTTCCCCATCCAAGGCGCGAATGAGTTCATAGTCGGGTGCTGAAAATTCCTTGACAACAGGAAAAAGTAAGGTTTGTGATTGTCCTTGTTTTCCACTTTCTGCTTGTTGTTTCATCAAGCGTTCGAAATGAATACGTTCCAAAGCAGCGCATTGGTCAATGAGCATCATACCACTTCGAACTTGTGTGCAAATGTACTTTCCGTGCAATTGCCAAGGTAAGGTTCGCTCGGGTGTTTCGTTCGATTCGACAGCGCTTGTTTGCGTTTGATTTTCAGGCGCATCGAAAGGTCCAGCCAAATCTTCCCAACGTGCCTGACTCATTTTACGCAGTTGCTCGTTTGGATTGTGCGGAGCGGGACGCGGATTACTAAACGGATTATAATCGGGATTTACTTGAATTTCGGGTTGTTTGATTTCGCGGTTGTGCGCAAGCGGAATTTCGAATGCTTCAATCGTATCGAAATCGAAAGTAGGAGAGAGGGAAAATGCGCCAATGGCTTTTCGAACAGCTGAACGAACAATGGCATACACCGAACGGTCGTCTTCGAACTTGATTTCCGTTTTGGTAGGATGAATATTGATGTCGATGGTTTGCGCATCAACTTCCAAACGTAGAAAATAAACCGGATAACTATCGGCAGGAATCAGTCCATGAAAAGCTCCTTGAACCGCATGATTGAGGTAGGTGTTTTTGATGAAACGATCGTTGATGAAAAAGAATTGTTCACCTCGGGTTTTTCGAGCATGCTCCGGCTTTCCAATAAAACCCGTAACAGTAACAACCGAAGTTTCTTCTTTCACGGCAACCAAGCGTTCGTTCCAAGGTTGACCCAGCAATGCAACAATCCGTTGTTTGAACATGCCGGGCATCAATCGGTAAACTTCTTGTCCGTTATTGATTAAGGAAAAGGAAATTTCTG
>JBBALS010000429.1:0-2051 GCA_040402915.1 Flavobacteriales bacterium | reverse complement strand
GGTAAAATGGTATTAAATCCAGATGTTACCGTTCGTTCTAGAGGTGTAATGGAAAAGTGCTCTATGTGTATTCAACGTATACAAGCAGGGAAACTTGAATCAAAGAAAAATAGCAGCCGTCCAAAAGATGGTTCAATTAAAACAGCTTGTCAGCAAGCTTGCCCTACAAATGCAATTACTTTTGGAGATTTCAATGATCAACAATCGGAAGTTCGCAAGGCATGGAATAATGAGCGTAAGTATCAACTTCTAGAGGAGGTAGGAACACAACCATCAGTATTCTACCTGACTAAAATTCGTAACAAATCTGCCAACGAGGCTTAATTTATTCGCTACAGCATCGAGAAGATATGGAACATCATTCAACACCCACAGTAAGACAGCCCTTAATTTTAGGTGAGAAAACATATCACCAAATTTCAGAGGATATATCTAGACCTATTGAGGGAAAAGCAAATAGACTATTTAAAATAGTTTTTACAATTGCATCGTTACTTGCACTTTGGGGAGTAGGATGTTTTGCTTATACCATAGGAACCGGAATTGGAGTTTGGGGTAATAATAAAACCGTTGGTTGGGCTTGGGATATTACCAATTTCGTATGGTGGGTAGGTATTGGTCACGCTGGTACTTTGATTTCTGCTGTACTCCTTCTGTTCCGTCAACGTTGGAGAATGTCAATTAACCGTTCTGCTGAGGCAATGACAATTTTCGCGGTTATTTGTGCAGCATTATTTCCAGTAATGCACATGGGTCGTGTTTGGGTTGCATATTGGGTACTTCCACTTCCAAACACATTTGGATCTTTATGGGTTAACTTTAACTCACCCTTACTTTGGGATGTATTCGCCATCTCTACTTATTTTTCTGTTTCACTTGTATTTTGGTATACTGGTTTAATACCTGACTTTGCGACTGTGCGTGATCGTCAGATGAAACCTAGAATGAGAAAGATTTATAACATCCTTAGTTTCGGATGGAGTGGTTCGGCAAAACAATGGTCTCGTTTTGAAGAAGTTTCTTTAGTACTTGCCGGCCTTTCAACACCTCTAGTACTTTCGGTTCATACCATCGTATCAATGGACTTTGCAACATCTGTTATTCCTGGTTGGCATACAACCATTTTCCCCCCCTATTTTGTTGCGGGTGCCATTTTCTCTGGATTTGCCATGGTACTTACGTTGTTAATTATTATGCGTAAGGTGCTTCATCTAGAAGATTACATCACCATTCAACATATTGAATTGATGAATAAAATCATTATTCTGACAGGTTCAATCGTTGGTGTTGCATATCTAACTGAATTATTTACGTCGTGGTATTCAGGAGTTGAATACGAACAATATGCATTTTTAAATCGTGCAACGGGTCCTTATTGGTGGTCATACTGGTCGATGATGACATGTAATGTTATTACACCACAGTTATTTTGGTTTAAGAAAATACGCAAGAGTTTTATTGCAACATTCATCATCTCTATTTTCGTAAATATTGGTATGTGGTTCGAACGATTTGTAATTATCGTCACATCATTGCATCGCGATTATCTTCCATCAAGCTGGACGATGTTTCATCCAACATTCGTAGATATCGGAATTTTCATTGGTACAATTGGAATATTTTTCACCTTGTTCTTATTGTTCTCAAGAACATTCCCTGTAATTGCATTAAGTGAGTTGAAAACTATTTTGAAATCAACCAGCGAAAATCCTAAACAACCCAAGCATTAATCCGTTATGAGCAAAAAAGTAATTTACGGAGTATTTGATGACGAGGAAGTGCTTCTAGAAAGTGCAAAAGCACTAACAAGTAAAGGTGTCCGAATCAAAGATGTATTTTCTCCATTTCCTATTCACGGCTTAGACCCTGTAATAGGTATAAAACCAACACGTTTATCAAATTTCGCATTCTTTTATGGAATGTTTGGAACTTCATTCGCAATCTGGATGACCTGGTATATGTTAATTTCAGATTGGCCAATGAATATCGGAGGTAAACCTAACTTTACTTGGCTACAAAATTTTCCTGCTTTTATTCCTGTTACTTTTGAG
>JBBALS010000428.1:0-2052 GCA_040402915.1 Flavobacteriales bacterium | reverse complement strand
GTGCCATGTCCTCAGCACTTTTCTGATTATCGATGTACCATTTTTGGTTTTTATAAGCAGCCCAAAATCGTCCGTATTGCCCTGTGAAATCCTCGTGATGTAAATGCAACCAATCGTATAAAGGCAATTTATCACTCATGATTTCTTCATCATACACCACCTCATACGGAATCTCGGCATAAGTGAGCGCAAGGGTTACGGCATCGTCCCAAGGTTGTTTGTCTTTAGGAGAATATACTGCGACTTTCGGCGCTTTTTCCAACTTAACAGCATCCATGTTTACATCAGGAGCTGCAATTTCCAACAAAATGGCATTGGCTTGTGCATCTGCAATGAGCTGATAACTCACACCACGAATGATGCATTCATTCTCGACCGCTTTGGAATTGGCAGTCATGAAACTGCCTCCACGATAATTAACCAACCAGAACATTTCCAAATCGTGTTGCAACATCCAATAAGCGATGCCATAGGATTTAAGATGGTTTTTCTGGCTCTCATCCATCGGAATGAGGATCGATGCAGCATGCAATTTCTGACTGCCGATTGATAGTATTATGCAGAACAATAAGACGAATCGTTTCATAAATCTCCAACGTGATTTGTTCATTGCTGGTATGTTTAAATTAAAATGGTGAATCACTTACATCCCAAGCATCAGGATTTGAAGGGTTCGTATTCATCTTAGAACCCATGGTTATGGTGTCTTGAACAGAACTGTCGAAATTTGTATTCGGCATTAAACTTCCCGACGATGCCGATCCATAAGGTATGCTATGATCCATGTCGGTAAATTTAGCCAAATGCCCAATATATTTTAATGGTATCATTCCAAGTGCTCCATTACGGTGCTTGGCAATGTGAATTTCGGCAACTCCATTGGTTGGTGTACCATCTTCATTTTCGTAAATGTTATAATACTCAGGTCGGTAAATGAACATTACCATGTCGGCATCTTGCTCGATGGCACCCGATTCACGAAGGTCACTTAGTTGTGGCACTTTGGTTCCGCCGCGTTGTTCCACATTACGACTTAGCTGAGAAAGTGCAATAACAGGTATCTCGAGTTCCTTGGCAATGCCTTTCAATGATCGTGAAATCTGTGAAATTTCCTGCTCCCGGTTTCCTCCTCCTTTGTTCTCGCCTCCGGTGGTCATGAGTTGCAAATAATCGATGATGATCATTTGAATGTCATGATTGGCTTTCAATCTTCGCGCTTTTGCACGCAATTCAAAAATGGATAGGGCAGGGCTGTCGTCAATAAATAATGGAGCTTCTGACAAACCACGAATTTTAGAATCGAGCTGATGCCATTCGTGTTGTTGAAGATCTCCTTTTTTAAGTTTATCACCCGCTAATTCGGCTTCACCGGAAATTAAACGCATAACCAACTGCACACTCGACATTTCCAAAGAAAATACTGCGATGGGTTTTTTAAAATCTACGGCAGCATTTCTGGCTAAAGAAAGAACGAATGCTGTTTTTCCCATACCAGGACGAGCTGCTAAAATCACCAAATCCGACTTTTGCCAACCGGATGTAAATCGGTCTAACGCCATAAATCCAGATTCAACTCCACTAACTCCACCTTTTTGTTGACCAGCAATTTCAATTCGTTTTTTCGCTTCGGTAATTAACTCGCTCATTTTAGAGAAGTTCCGTTTGATGTTTCCTTCGGCTACGGCAAAGAGATTTTTCTCTGCTTTGTCGAGTAATTCAAGTGCATCGGTACTTTCTTCATAAGCGTCTTTTATGATTTCGCTTGAAACACGAATTAACTCGCGTTGAATTTGTTTCTGGTTGAGGATACGCGCATGGTACTCAATATTAGCAGTGGAACCAACCCTGTTTGTTAATGAAGTGATGTAGGATATTCCTCCAACGATATCCAATTCGCCCCGTTTTTTTAATTCTTGAACAACGGTTAAAATATCTACTGGTTTGGATGAAGCGAATAATTCAAAAATGGCTGAAAATATACGCTGATGCTCATCGCGGTAAAAAGTATCCTTTTTTAGTGAATCAATCACGTTTGCAAGCGAATCTCGATCG
>JBBALS010000427.1:0-2065 GCA_040402915.1 Flavobacteriales bacterium | reverse complement strand
TTTGTCTTTCTTCACCAATTCGAGTCTGTTTTGAAAGAATAAAATATCCCTTAAACTGAATCTATTTTCTCCTTGGTAAATAGTTGTTCCGGTTCCGAAATTGGAGCTAAAAATGAGTTCTACATCAGGCTTGATTCTATAATGAAAAGCCGCATTCAATTTGATATTTCGGGTGTTGTAATCAACCAAATCGCGTTCTTCATATCCGTTTCTGGATATTGCTCCCAATCCAGAATTAAATTCTTTATTAAATGCAGAAGTGTAATCATTATAAAATGTTCCAATTGCTTCATCACCATAACGGTTAACGGCATCGTAACCTCCAGGATTACCAGGTTGAGCAAGGGATTGTTCTGTTGCATTCATATTGGTTGCCTCCCAATCGTAAGCACGCATGAACGACATATTTATTTTAAAGGCAAACTTATCTTCCCCTTTTTTATTCTGAAATTTCTCAGCATAGCGGATGGCAGTTTCAAACAAATCGCGCTCACCCACTTTCGATTGAACTGATAAACCAGTGTAATCAAATGGATTTTTGGTCGTCATGCTGATAACGCCATTGAATGCATTGGGTCCATAAAACGCAGAACTTGCACCCACAATGATGTCCACTTTTTGAACATCCAGTTCGGAAGTGCCAAGGAAATTCCCCAAGGAAAAATTGAGTCCGGGTGCTTGATTATCGACCCCATCAATAATTTGCAAGGAACGAACCGGCGATGTACTATTAAATCCACGGGTGTTGATGATTTTAAAACCCAAACTGGCAGCTGTTAAATCTACTCCTTTGAGCGATCCTAATCCATCGTAAAAGTTTGCTGCAGGGGTTTCTTTGATCGCCAGCAAATCCATGGCTTCGACCGTCAATGGAGACTCGCGTTGTTTTTCGGTGAGTCGGCTTTCAGAAATAACTAGTTCCTTCAATAAATTCTCATTGGGAGAAAGTTGAATGATTATTTTTTTGTCTAGACTGGTTACATCAATGGTTTTACTTGTATATCCAACAAATGAAACCACCAATTTAAAAGGTACTGCTAAAGGTTTATCAATGACAAAATCTCCGTTTAAATCAGCACTCGCACCAATGCTTGTTCCTTGTATAATTGCTGTTGCACCAATAAAACCTTCTCCGGTTTTGGCATGTTTAATTGTGCCTTTGAGTTGTTGCGCTTGAATTAATTCAATAGACAAAAGAAAAAATAAACACGTAAGCGATAGGTTGCGCATAAAAGAACCCGAAAATATTATTTAAAAATAGCTTTATTGAGATTTCTATCCTGTGTAATTTCCAATTTATTGAATTAAATCTATCGAGAGATTAAAATAGAACCTTTGTAAATAGGGATTTCATTGCCAAGATCAAGAATATAATAATAGGTTCCTTCTGGAAAATCTTCGCCATTCCAATCGCTCTTATAATTATCGCTCATGTAAATTTGGTTACCCCATCTATTGAAGATGCGTAATTCAGGAGATTCGAAAAAACCAAGATACTTGATTTCAAAAACATCATTTGTTCCATCTCCATTCGGCGAAAATGCATTTGGAATAATTACTTCCTTAACAACCAATACGTTTCGAGATATTGAATCAACACATCCTTCAGAATTAATTACAACTAAACTAACCTCATAGAGACCTGTATCAGCATATACGTGTGAAATTTCAACCCCATTGTCAATCGAACCATCTCCAAGTGACCACTCATAATTCACATTATTGGAAACCTCCGAAGCGGTGGATGAATCGATGAATTGAAAAGCATTACCTAAGAAAACAAAATACTCGGGAATCGAATTAAAGTTTGCAATTGGATCCGCCAAGTAAATTGTTTGTGAAATAACTTTGCTACATCCATTTTTAGTTACACTTAAAGAAATATTACCTGCATGGGTGGTTATTGAAGGTGAGGTTTCGCCAGTAGACCAGACGTAATCATCGAACGGGCCATTCATAAAACTTAACAGACTTGAATCGCCATCACACAAAATGGTATCACCCAGAATGAGTGGATTTGGAATAGGGAAAACCACAACTTGAATGGTAGCTGGAATACTTTCAC
>JBBALS010000426.1:0-2067 GCA_040402915.1 Flavobacteriales bacterium | reverse complement strand
TAGTAGCAGCTCCGTCATGCACCTCACCAATTTTGTGATTTACCCCGGTGTAATAAAGAATGCGTTCTGTTGTAGTGGTTTTACCTGCATCAATATGCGCAGCAATTCCGATGTTTCTTGTATATTGAAGATCGTGAGCCATGACGTTCTTTTGAATTTTTTTATATTAAAATCGGAAATGTGAAAATGCTTTGTTTGCTTCTGCCATTCTATGAGTATCTTCCTTCTTCTTGTGAGCTGATCCTTCGCCTTTGGAAGCAGCAACAATTTCAGAAGCTAAACGTTGAGCCATAGATTTCTCGTTACGTTTACGTGAATACATAATCATCCATTTCATTCCCAAAGCGATTTTACGATCTGGACGAATTTCCATTGGAATCTGAAAAGTTGCACCACCAACACGGCGGCTTTTAACTTCTACAGTTGGACTAACGTTCTCTAAAGCTCGTTTCCAAACTTCATGTCCGTTTTCTTCTGTTCTTTTTTCAACGATATCTACTGCATCGTAAAATATTGCATATGCAATACTCTTTTTTCCGTCAAACATTAAGTTGTTAACGAAACGCGTTACCAAAGGATCATTAAATCTTGGATCTGGTGTGCGGGCAATTCGTTTGGGGGTGGTCTTTCTCATGGTGCGAAAGGAATACTATATGCTTAAATTATTTCTTTTTGCCTTTACCTGCAACAGCTGCCGGTTGTCCTGGTTTAGGACGTTTTGTTCCGTATTTTGAACGACGTTGGTTACGTCCTTCTACTCCAGAAGTATCGAGTGCACCACGAACAATGTGGTAACGTACTCCCGGTAGATCTTTAACACGACCGCCGCGGATAAGTACAATACTATGTTCTTGTAAGTTGTGACCTTCTCCTGGAATATAAGCGTTAACTTCTTTCGTATTCGTCAAACGAACACGAGCAACTTTACGCATTGCAGAATTCGGTTTCTTTGGAGTCGTTGTGTATACGCGTGTACATACACCTCTACGCTGAGGACATGAATCCAAGGCTGGACTCTTACTCTTAGTGGCGTTGGGCGTGCGTCCCTTACGTACAAGCTGCTGAATAGTAGGCATGCTTTTAGGCGTTGATTTTATGAATATTAAAAACTGTTGTATCTAATTTGCCCAATTTTTGGGAGCGCAAAGATAAGAACTACTTTCTAATTCACAACTAGATGTGTGAAAAATAATTCCACATTTATTTTTTTTCTGTCCCTTTTGAGAAATAGGAGCTTCAGTATTCTCTTAAATGCTTATTAACAAGCGTGTTTATAAAGTTATAAATATTTTGCATTTTATTTATCAGTTTAAAAGAATTAAGATTTTTTCATTGTTTACTTTTGCATTATGTCTATTAGTTTTTTAAATGAATTAAATCCAATTCAACGACAAGCCGTTGAAAATACCAAAGGGCCTGTAATGATTATTGCTGGTGCCGGTTCAGGTAAAACGCGTGTTTTAACATACCGAATCGCTCACTTGCTAAATTCTGGGGTTGATGCCTTTAATATATTGTCTCTTACTTTTACAAACAAAGCAGCTCGCGAAATGAAGGAACGTATTCACAAAATCGTGAAGGGTTCCGAAGCATCAAATCTATGGATGGGCACTTTTCATTCTGTTTTTGCTCGTATCTTAAGATTTGAAGCTGAAAAACTGGGCTACCCTTCCAATTTTACTATTTACGATACCGATGATTCCAAAAGTCTTATCAAAACAATTTTGGGTGAGATGCAATTGGATGATAAAATTTATAAACCATCTCTTGTTCTGAATAGAATTTCAAATGCGAAGAATAATCTAATTTCAGCCACTCAGTATCTTGCTCAGGCGGAAGTGTTGGAAGAAGATCGTCAAGCAGGAAAACCCAAATTGGGCTTAGTCTATGAAGCATACGAGAAACGTTGTTTTAAAGCTTCCGCAATGGATTTTGATGATTTGCTTTTTAAAACTAACGTCCTTTTAAAAAAATATCCAGAAGTACTTTATAAGTATCAACAGAAATTTCGATATATACTCGTTGATGAGTATCAGGATACAAATTTTAGTCAGTACCTAATCGTAA
>JBBALS010000425.1:0-2091 GCA_040402915.1 Flavobacteriales bacterium | reverse complement strand
AAAGTAATACTTGAAAGTGTGAGTTTTGATCACGCATTGTTTTTAAAAGAACTTCGTAAAGCCTCAACCCGCTTACATAAACCTGAAGCGGAAGAATTGATGATTTGGTGTATTTCACGATACAATTATCCTTGATTCACAAGAAACAAATGATTTATTTTTTTCGAAACGAAATCACCTAACGAATATTTTTTTAGGTGTATAAAGCGTGTATTTTTGCATTTCAAATATATCTGAATGCAAAACGATTGTATTATTATCGGTGGTGGAATAGTTGGATTGGCAACGGCTTACACACTCTTGAAAGAAAAGCCAGGAATGAAAATTCTGCTTATCGAAAAAGAAGATCAAATTGCCAAGCATCAAACAGGAAATAACAGTGGTGTAATTCATTCGGGTTTGTATTATAAGCCAGGATCATTAAAAGCAATAAATTGTATTGAAGGATATAATATGTTGTTAGAATTTGCAAAAGAAAATTCCATTCCATTCGATTTATGTGGCAAAGTTGTAGTTGCCACGCAGCAAAATCAATTGCCTATATTAAAGAATCTGTATCATCGGGGTTTGGAAAATGGCTTGGTTGAAAATCGCATGATTACAGCTTCTGAACTTCGAGAAATTGAGCCGCATTGTAATGGTCTAGAGGCTATTAAAGTTCCATACACCGGTATTATTGATTATAAGTTGGTCTCCGAAAAATTGGCAGAATTGATTAAATCTTCAGGAGGTGAAATCAAAACTAGCACAAAGGTGTTAAATATACGTTTGATGAACGATTCAGACGCGATAGTTGAAACCACACAAGGAGAATTTTCAGCGAAACTAATCATCAATTGCGCTGGTTTATATTCCGATAAAATTGCTTCAATGACACATCCTAATATTGATGTTCGGATTATTCCATTTAGAGGTGAGTATTATAAGTTACGCGATGAACGTCGTTCTTTGGTGAATACATTAATTTATCCTGTTCCCGATCCCAATTTCCCATTTCTTGGTGTGCATTTTACCAAAATGATAGATGGAGGCGTGGAAGCAGGGCCTAATGCCGTTTTTGCATTTAGCCGTGAAGGATACACCCGAACGTCATTCAATGCTTCTGAATTTTGGGGTTCATTAAGTTGGCCAGGTTTTAGAAAAGTGGCAACAAAATATTGGAAAACAGGAATGGGCGAGTATTATCGCTCTTTCAGCAAATCTGCATTTACAAAGGCCTTGCAAGAATTAATTCCAGAAGTTCAAAAAGATGACCTCGTGCCTGCTGGAGCTGGAGTTCGTGCACAAGCATGCGATCGGAATGGAGGTTTGATTGATGATTTCTTGTTCTTGGAAAAACCTTCTGTTATTCATGTTCTAAACGCACCTTCGCCTGCCGCAACGTCTTCTTTAGCCATTGGAAAAACGATTTCATCGATGGCATTAAAACGTTTTCAATTATGACTGAATTATGTACTGAATATTAATTTAGTGTGCTGATTATCAAATTATATGTTAATAAAATATGAATAATCGAATTGAATCTTCATAAATACTAATTGATACTTGTTATTTTTGCAATCCTTTTGTCGACTTAGCACAATAAATATACTCGACTCTGCGTAATTAGAAAGATACATGAAGATTAATAAACTACTTTTTACACTAATAATATTCTTATTTGTTGGTGCTTCCCTGAATGCTCAGGGTAGGAGAGAGTATATTATTTTCGATGGTTTTCTGACTTCTGCCGCTGGTTCTGTAAACGAGGGAGCTGTTATTAAATTGGTGTGTACAGGTCGTAACGAATATTTGAAATTTGATGCTGCAACCGGGAAGTTTCAAGTGCGCGTTGGATTAGAACGTGATTGCGAAATCAGTTTTACCAAACCCGGTTTTATTTCAACTTCCATTTTTTTAAATACAATTTGCCCCAAAGACCGATTGGAAGAAGGGTTTCCTGATTATGAATTGAACGTTACATTGCGCCCAGAGATTTCGAATGTTCCTTTTACTATCAAGCATGAAATTGCATACGACGACAATGTATACAATTTCGATTTCAAAGAAGATTTTAATCGATCTACTAACCGCCAACTAAAAGAATACAAA
>JBBALS010000424.1:0-2105 GCA_040402915.1 Flavobacteriales bacterium | reverse complement strand
GTCACTCAATAAAGCTCTTACTTTTAATTTACGAAGCTTTGTTACCAATTTACCACCTGCACGAACTCCTGCTGAATTACCTGAAGTACGAACCGGAATCTGAATAATAACCGGCTTGTTTTCATGCAATTGAAGAAAATCGGCATGAAGTACATTGTCCTTCATGTTATGATATTGAATATCTTGAAGTACGGCTTTATATGATTTTCCGTCAATTTCAAGATCCACTGTATGCACATCAGGTGTGAAAAGAAGTGGTTTAAATTGTGTTGCATTCACCGAAAAGTGAATTTGCGAATCGCCACCATAGAGAACACAAGGAACTAGTCCTTCAACTCTTAGTGCTTTTGCATCTTTTTTCCCTACGTTCGAACGAGACGAACCGCTCATAAAGACTGCTTTCATTGGTATATATATTTGATTGGTTACAAAATTAATTAGCAGATAAAACTTGAACTAATGCTTTCGAAATTATGCACTTTATGAATAACGTCCGCGAAAATATCTGCTACTGATAAAACTTTTATTTTACTAAACTCTTGTCTCAAAGGAATGGTATCGGTTACAACAAGCTCGGTAATTCTTGAATTCTCGATTCGTTCAATAGCCTTTCCAGATAATACAGGGTGAGTACAAAATGCGCGAACACTTTTAGCCCCGCGATCCATAATCATATCTGCTGCCATGGTAATTGTGCCAGCTGTGTCAATGATATCATCAATTAAAACAACATCTCTTCCTTCCACTTCACCAATCAGGGTCATTTTATCTACTTTATTGGCTACTTTACGTTCTTTATAACAAATAGCCATGCTCGCATCTAAATACTTTGCATAAGCATTTGCCCGCTTACTTCCTCCCATATCGGGCGCAGCCATTGTTAATTTTTCCAAATTCAAGCTCTGTATGTACGGAATGAAAATGGATGAAGAATAAAGATGATCAACGGGAACATCAAAGAAACCTTGGATTTGATCTGCATGTAAATCCATGGTGATTATTCGCGTAGCTCCTGCTGCTTGTAAAAGATTAGCAACTAACTTAGCTCCAATTGCAACTCGAGGTTTATCTTTTCTGTCTTGGCGAGCGAAGCCCATGTATGGTATTACTGCTATTATTTGACGGGCAGAAGCACGTTTTGCAGCATCTATCATGAGTAACAATTCAAAGAGATTTTCGGTTGGTGGAAATGTACTTTGAATGATGAACATATCACTTCCTCGAATACTCTCCTCAAATGCTGTTTGGAATTCTCCGTCACTAAAGCGAGTAAAGCTCACTTTCCCTAAATCGGTTCCATAAACCTTTGCAATTTTCTCAGAAAGATAATGAGAAGCTGTTCCCGAAAAGAGCTTTACAGGAATGTTATTGATAAATGAGGATTCTTCTGAAAACATGCGGCAAAAATAGATAAATAATAAACCGTATGCAAGAGTTTTTTGACTATTAAAATTTATACTATTAATATTTTTCGTTGCTTAAACAGAGAATTAAATCTTTTGCAGATAAATTTACAAAAATTTAATACAAGCATCGTTTTGTATTGTAATTCGATTATTTTTGCAACCCCTAAAATAAATTAGGATTGCCGAAGAAATGCCCAGATGGCGGAATCGGTAGACGCGTTGGTCTCAAACACCAATATCGCGAGATGTGCCGGTTCGACCCCGGCTCTGGGTACAAAAAAGCAGCTTTTAAGGCTGCTTTTTTTATTTTCATAACGTGGCTGCAGTCTGTATACTTTTTTCTAATAGAATTAACAGATTTTACATTGGTAGTTGTTTGAATCTTGATGAACGACTTGATCAGCATAAAAACAGAGTATTCCCTGATAGCTTTACTTCAGTTGCGGACGACTGGGAACTTTTTCTTTCTTTTGAAAATCTTGAGAACAATCATGCTAGAGCTATTGAAATGCAAATTAAGAAAATGAAATCCAGCAAGTGTATTCGGAATCTGAAATTGCATTAGGAATTACGGAATAGACTGATTAATACAAATTTTCCATTTATGGCGGCTCCGATAGCTATCGGAGCGGTAGACGCGTTGGTCTCAAACACCAATATCGCGAGATGTGCCGTTCCCATAGCTATCGGAACGACCCC